>DATJUL010000295.1:0-2120 GCA_035502295.1 Allostellaceae bacterium
GCCGTCTTCCAGCGCGATATAGCCGGCCGGGCCGACGAGATTGCCCTGGCGCAGGCGGCGCTCGGTCATCGCCCGATCGTCATCGGCAAAGCCGAGATGAACCCATTCGAGTTCGGCGCGATCGACGCCGCGCGGCTTCAACACGCGCACCGCGATCGTGTTGCGGATCTGCTGCAGAACCAGGTTCGGGAACACGGTCAAAATCTGCACCGAGACGCTGTCGCCGTATTCGTCCACCGATTCGACGACCGAATTATCCGCTAATTTGAGGTCGGTGTCGGAACGCAGCGCGGCCGCCTGGTATTCGGCGTCCTCCGCGGCGTAGTCGAGCTTGGCCTGGCTGAAATGATGGCCGCCGCTGTCGTCGATATTGATGCTGCCCGGCTGCGACAGCCGGTTGATGCGGAAGGTCGTCAGGAAGGTG
Source organism: Allostellaceae bacterium (assembly GCA_035502295.1). Taxonomy (GTDB): domain Bacteria; phylum Pseudomonadota; class Alphaproteobacteria; order ATCC43930; family CGMCC-115725; genus DATARH01. The sequence goes on from DATJUL010000295.1 coordinate 425, forward strand.
TGCAGGATCGAGGCGTGGTAGGTGTCCTTCGTGTTCTCGGCGTAGAGCTTCCAGTTATACGGCAGGACCTGGGTCGAGCGGCCGATGATCGTCGCCGGGCGGTTCAGAACGCGGCGCATGCCGCCCGTGACGAGCGGGCCGAGATAGGTTTCGAGATCCTCGACCCGCTCGCTGAACGTGCCGAACACGAGGCCCGCCAGTTCGGCGACGCGCAGCCGCTGCAGGTGGTGCTCGTCTTTCCTGAATTCCGGCGGCATGCCGCCCTGGCGCTTGACGCCCTTCTCGAACGCGACGCCGGTCAGGCGGCCGGCGAGGTCGTAGCTCCAGCCGTGATAGATGCAGGTGATTTCCTTGCCGTGGCCTTTATTCGTCAGGCACAGCAGGTTGCCGCGATGGGCGCAGCGGTTGACGAACGCGTTGATGCTGCCATCGGCCCCGCGCGCGACGATGACCGCGACCTCGCCGACCGTCGTTGCGACCCAATCGCCCGCCGCGGAAATCTCGCTCGCGAGGCACAGGTAGCTCCAGGTCGGCCCCTTGAAGATGCGCTCCTGTTCGAGCCGGTACTGCTCGCGGTCGGTGTAAAGGCGAAACGGCACTTCGCTGATGCCGTTTGACGGCCAATCGATGCCGCCGCGGAAATCGACATCCTGCACGGACATGGGGCGTTACCTCTCAACGAAACGGGATGCTGGGGACTATGCCGCGCCGGCCGCGGCGCGTCCACGTTCAACCGTCGGCGGGATGGCGGTATTGCGCGGCCGGGTGCGGCGGCGCGAGGCGGGCGTGGCCGGCGCCGAACAATTTTTCGCGCAATGTTCCCGCGGCGTAATCGCGCTTATAGGCGCCGCGGCGCTGCAATTCCGGCACGACGAGACCCGCGAAATCCTCAAAGCTCTCGGGCGTCACGGCATAGGCGAGGTTGAAGCCGTCGATGCCGGTTGCTTCGACCCAGCGGATCAGCGTGTCGGCGACCGCGTCCGGCGCGCCGACGATGAGCGGCCCGCGCCCGCCGATCGCGACGTGCTCGGCCAACTCACGCACGGTCCACACGCGCCCCGGATCGTCGGCGGTAAACGAGGCGAGCGAGGAGCGCATCGCCTCCGTTTCGATGTAGCGCAATTCGTCGTCCGGCGAGTATTTCGCGAAATCGACGCCGGTCCAGCCCGAGAACAGCGCCAGCGCCGCTTCCGGATCGGCATAGCGGCGGTATTCGGCGTGCTTCGCCCGCGCCTCGGCCGCGCTCGGCGCGGTGATGACGGTCGCCAGCGTGAAGATGACGAGATCGTCTGGCCGGCGGCCGTTCTCAGCGGCGCGGCGGCGCAGATCGGCGACCTGCGGCGCCACGACCTGCGGCGACGGGCCGTTGATGAAGACGCACTCGGCATGCGACGCGGCAAACGCGCGGCCGCGGCTCGATGCGCCGGCCTGGTAAAGCACCGGCGTGCGCTGCGGCGACGGTTCGCTGAGATGGATCGCGTCGAGCCGGTAGAATTGGCCGTCGTGCTGCACCCGGCGCACCATTGCCGGATCGGTGTAGATACCGGCGGCGCGGTCGCGCTTCACCGCGCTGTCGGCCCAGCTCCCTTCCCACAATTTGTACATGACCTCCATGTATTCCTCGGCGATCTCGTAGCGCTGGTCATGCCCCGCCTGGGCGCCGAGGCCCATGCCGGCGGCGGCGCTGTCGAGATAG
>DATJUL010000296.1:0-5748 GCA_035502295.1 Allostellaceae bacterium
CGCCAATCGCGGCCAGCCGGTTGCGCGGCTGGTGCCGGTGGCTGAGCGGTCCGCGGAAGCGGCGACACGGGGCACCGGCCACGCGATCCTGGATTGGCTCGCGGCCCATCCGCTGCCCGATTATGTGCGGCGGTCGGCAGAGGAAATCGACGCCTCGATCGATGACGAAAGACGATCGTGGGATTGATTTATCTCGACGCGTGCTTTGTCATTTACCTGGTCGAACGCCATCCGCTTTGGGGCGACCGCGTCACCCGCCTGCTCACGGAGTTTGCCGAGGAAGGTTTCGGCATTTCTTCTCTGGTCAAATGCGAATGCCTGGTCGGGCCGCTGAAGCAGGGCAATCCGGTGTTGCGCGACGCCTACCTCGCGGTGTTCGACAGGTTTGTATCACTGACGATACCGGAGCCGGCGTTTTTGCAGGCCGCCGAACTCCGCGCCCGTTTCGGCCTCAGGACGCCGGACGCCTTGCATCTCGCGTGCGCGCAGCATCACGGCTGCGCGGCCTTGTGGACAAACGACGATCGCCTGGCGCGCGCCTCGCATGGCCTGGCCCGCAATATGCTGGACTGAGGCCCGCGCGGTTAATCCGCCGCCGCGGACCGCGCGGCGGCGGGCCAGGTCTCGTTGAGCCAGCCGGGCAACGGCTCGCCCGGCGCGGTGAGCGGCAGCCGCTCGTCCTGGTCGCCGCGCCCGTCCGGGAACGCGGTCAGCGCGTCCGGCCGCTCGTAATAGATTTCCAGGCCATTGCCGTCCGGATCGGTGAAATAGAGGCTGCGCTGGCTGACGTGATCCATGGCGCGGGCGAGCGCGACGCCGTGCTGTTGCAGATGGGCATAGGCGTCGCGCAGCGCCGCGTAGCTCGCCACCTTGAAGGCGATATGCACGAGACCGAACTGTCCCGGCAGCGGCTGCGCCGCGCTCTCGGGCGACGGATGGCGCACGACGTCGATCGTGTGAAAGCCGTTGTCGAGCGTCATAAAGACACCGCCGTGCTCGGGGTCGGCTTCGGCGACGCGAAAGCCGAGCACGTCGCAGTAAAAGCGCCTCGAGCGCTCCTCATCGGCGACCCTGAGCAGCACATGCCCGATACAAGCCAGATTGATCATCGCAGCTCTCCCGCTCCTGCTCGAAGGCATGTTAGCGCAACGCCGAACCGCAGCATAGCGGGCGACAACCGTCCCGCCGCGACGCTGGACGCCGATCGCCGCCGCTGACAGGATCGGCGCCGGTGCACCTTGCAGCGGGCGGGCGGATGGCGCGAGGCCGAACGCAGGCGAACCCGGCAGCGGCGCCGCGGCGCGCCGGCGTCATCGTCGCCGACGATTTTTTGCCGAGCGATCTCGCCGAAGCGATGCGCCGCGACATCGAGGCGCATTTCGCCGACCCGATGGCGCACCGCGCCGACACCCACCAGGTGTGGAATTACTGGCATGTGCCGCAGCTTTACACCTATCTGCGCACGACGCCGGACAAGGTCATCGCGCGCGAGCGGGTCGAGGCCTTCATGGGGGCGCTGCGCGGGTGGGCGTTGGCGACGCTCGGCCTGGGGACGGCAACCTGGCCCTATCTGAGCCTCTATGTCGCCGGCTGCCGCCAGGGCTGGCACAACGACGCCGTGAACGGCCGCTTCGGTTTCGTCTATTCGCTGACGCGAAACGAGCGGCGCACGGAGGGCGGCCAGACGCTTATCCTGCGCGAGGGCGACGCGTTCCGCGCCAACCTCGTGCGGCCGATCGCCGGCGGCGGCCTCTATGAAGCAGTGGAACCGCGCTTCAACCGGCTCGTTGTGTTCGACGACCGGCTGGCGCATGCGGTCGAGCCGGTCGAGGGCGCGATGGACCCGGTCGAGGGACGCGTCGTGCTGCACGGCCATCTGAGCGAAGCCGGCACCGCCGTCGCCGGCGCATTGCGCCCCGAGCAGGTGGCCGCGCCGCTGGCCGCGGCGCTGCGCGCGTTCGTCGCCGATGCACCGGCCCGGATCGCGCTCTATCACGGGCCGCTCGCGATGCGGCTGACGATCGGCCCGGGTGGCACGGTCGAGCACTGCGCGGTGCTGCTCGACCGGGTCGTGCACCGCGACCCCGGCCACGCCGACTGGGAGCCGCTGTTGGCGCAGCTCATCGACGGTCTGAAATCGGTGGCATTTCCCCCGGCCGACGGGGAGACGACGGTGATCCAGCCGATCATGCTCGGCGCCCCGCTGCCGCGCCGCGGCTGAGCCGCCGCCCGGCGCAACGTCAGTCGCGGCGGGCAAACGGAAGCGGGCGCAGCTTGGTGCGGTGGTCATCGGGCGCCTGCTCACCCGAGCGGGCGCTGCCGCGAAAATAGTCCTTCTGCCACTTTTCGGCCTGCGCGTCGGACCCCGGCACCTTGAGGCCGGCGTTGAACGTGCGGCGGCTTTCGGCCCAGGCGGCATACGCGGCCTCTACATCGGGATCGCTTTCAAGCGGCCGCATCTCCGGTTCCACCCCGTCGACCAGGCCGCGCGTCACCGGAAAGAACATGCAGAACGGTTCGCCCCGCTCGAACGCCACCGGCGCGAGCTTGCGGGTGAATTTCCAGTTCATCGTGAATGTGAACGGCGCCCAGTCGGTCTCGACGATGCCGGTGAGCGGCTGGATCGCATCCTTCGGCGCGTTGAGCGGGCCGGTGACAAACAGATCCCAGCCCGGCTCGGTGCGGAACAGGCCGTTGACGTTGAATGTCAGGACGCCGGCGCCGAAATGGCTCGATGCGACGAGCGGCGCGCTGCCGGCGCCGGTCGCCAGCGGCCGGATCGTCACCGCGTCGAGACCCGGCCCGCCGTTCCATTCGGCGACAAACGCCGCCGGGTTGAGCACCATCCAGCCATGCGCATTGGCGATGTTGAGCGGCAGGCAGCGATAGGCAAATCCCTCCGGCGTCCGGTCCATCCAGCCGCGTTCGACCGGCGCCGGCACAATCTCCGGTGCCTCTCCCGACGTCAAATAGCAGACGAGCCGCACGGCGCGGGCGCAAGCTCAGTTGCGCGGCGCGTGCTTCGACAGGATGCGCTGCAGCGTGCGGCGGTGCATCTTGAGGCGGCGCGCGGTCTCCGAGACGTTGCGGTCGCACAATTCGAAGATGCGCTGGATGTGCTCCCAGCGCACGCGGTCGGCCGACATCGGGTCTTCCGGCGGTTCCGGCGTCGCGCCTTCCTCGGCCAACAGCGCGCGTTCGACGGCGTCGGCATCGGCCGGCTTCGGCAGGTAATCGAGCGCACCCGCCTTCACCGCCGCCACCGCGGTCGCGATATTGCCGTACCCGGTCAAGACGACGATGCGGGCACCGGGCCGGGCGCCGCGCAGCGCGCTGACGACATCGAGGCCGCTGCCGTCGCCGAGCCGCAGGTCGACGACCGCAAACGCCGGCGGTTGCGCCGTCGCCGCCGCGACGCCGGAGGCGACGCCGTCGGCGGTCGAGACGACAAAGCCGCGCCGCTCCATCGCCCGCGCGAGGCGCTGGCACAAGGGCGCGTCGTCGTCGACGACCAGCAGCGTCCGGTCGCCCTCCGGCAGACCGCGCAGCGGTGCCGCGTCCGGTTCGCCGCTCATCATCATCCGCTGAGGTCGCTCTTGAACAGTCATGCGATCTGCCTCTCGCTCCGGCGCGGCGCACCGCCCGATCCGACGGACGCGCCGATTGCCGCTGCGGCATCGGGCCGCGCCCGCGTTTCCAAATTGGCACGTTTCCACGAAATGACAACATGCGCGCCGCCTTCGGCAAGATTGTCGAAGGCCAATTCGGCGCCGCTGCGCTCCAACAGGCTCTGCGCGATGAAGATGCCGAGACCCATGTGCCCGGCGTCGCCGGCGCGGGTCGACAGATAGGGTTCGCCGAGCCGGCCCAAGAGATGGGCCGGAAAGCCCGGCCCGTCATCGGCGATTTCGACCGTGACCGTCGCCCGATCCCAGTGGATCGTCACGCTGACCTCGCGGTTGGCAAACTGCACCGCATTCGAGATCAGGTTGTTGAGGCCGTGCATGATCTCGGCGCTGCGGGTGACGAGCGGCTCGTCTTCCGCCGGCGCCCCGGTGGCGGCAAAGATCAGCCGCACCCGCGGATCGTGATAAAGCGCGCCGGCGGCCTCGACGAGCGCCGAGACCGGCAGGCGCGTGTAGGGCGAGGCGCCTTCCTCGTCGGGATGATGGGCGAGCTGCGCCAGGATTTCGCGGCAGCGCTCGGATTGGGAGAGCAGCAGCCGGGCGTCCTCGATGTGCGGCGAATCCGTCGGCAGCTCGCGCACCAGTTCCTTGGCGACGACGGCGATCGTGGCCAGCGGGCTGCCGAGTTCGTGCGCCGCCGCCGCCGCCAACCCACCGACCGCCGAGACGCGCTGCTCGCGCGCCAACGCCAGCTGCGTCGCCGCCACCGCGCCGCGCAGCCGCCGCGCCGCCTCGGCGATGCTCCAGGCGTAGAAGCCGATAAACACCGTCGCGATGACGAGCGCCGCCCACAGCCCCAGCACCAGCTCCGGCGGGAATGAGGGGACGGCGCCGGTCGCGCGCCACGGCAGATGCAGGTGCCAGATCGCCAGCACGGTGATAACCGTGATCGCCAGCGCCGACAGCGCGATGACCGGGCGCAGCGACAAGGCGGTCGCCGCCACCGTGATCGGCGCCAGGATCAGGATCGCGAACGGGTTCTGCAACCCGCCGGTCAAGTACAACAGGCAGCCGACCTGCACGAGGTCGTAGGCGAGAAACAGCGCCGCCTCGTGCTCGCCGAGCCGGGTCGCCGTGCGGCGAAACAGCGTCACGACCAGGTTCAAGACGACCGAGCAGCCGACGACGCCCAGGGCCGGCGCCAGCGGCAGATGAAACGCGAAGCCGAAATGCACGGCGAGCAGCGCCACCGCCTGCCCCGCGATTGCCACCCAGCGGATCAGCACCAGCCGCCGCAGGCTGATCCGGTCGAATACCGGCCGCTGCTCGGGCTCGCCGATTGGCGCCGGTCGCGCTGCCCCGCCGCTGTCGATTGCCGCCACCCGCCGCACTCCGGCAGTGAAACTCAGCCGTTTATATAGTCGCAGCCGGCGCATTTTGCCGCAGCGCCACCACGCGTCGGCCGGCTGCCTGCCGTCCGGCCGGAAGGCCCGCGCCGCCGCGGCACCTTGTTGCAGATGGGCGAATGGGTGCCGAGCGGCCTACGCCGCCGCTTCGGCCTCGTCGCCCTCGCCGGGCTTGGGGCCGGAATCCTGGCCCTTGGCGTCGGGGTCGCGATCGACCAGCTCGATGATCGCCATCGCCGCGGCATCGCCGTAGCGGAACCCGGCCTTGACGATGCGGGTATAGCCGCCCGGCCGGTCGGCATAGCGCTCGGCCAGCGTTGTCATCAGCTTGTCGGCGAGCTTGGCATCCTGTAATCGCGCGATCGCCTGGCGCCGCGCATGCAGCCCGCCCTTCTTGCCCAAGGTGATCAGCCGCTCGACGATCGGCCGCAAATCCTTGGCCTTGGGCAGCGTCGTGCGGATTTGTTCGTGCTTCAACAGCGACGCGGCGAGGTTCTCGAACATCGCCTTGCGATGCGCGGAAGGGCGGCTGAAGCCGCGATGAGCCATTCGATGACGCATGGGTCACTTACCTCGTAAATCCCACCGATCCGGACGGGATTGCTTCGTCGCTGCACTCCTCGCAATGACATCGGCCCCTGAGGTCATTGCGAGCGACGCGACGCAATCCCGGGCGGCGCGACCGGTCAATACGGCTCGTCGATGCGCTTGGCCAG
>DATJUL010000297.1:0-5666 GCA_035502295.1 Allostellaceae bacterium
ACGGAACGCGATCGGATATCGCGCCGTTTACCTCAAGGCGGCGGCATCATGCCGCCGATGTGCGTCTTTCAAGGAGATCACAATGTCAACGAAGCTCAAGGTGTTTGCGGTCGCCGCGGTTCTGGCGACAGCGCTGCCGAGCGCGGCATTTGCGCGATATCCCTGTGCCTACGGATACGCGCTCTACGGCGGGGTTTGCCGGCCGATCGGCGCCTATGGCTACTCGAACCCGGTTTCGGGCGCGGCCAGCGGCGCGGCGAACGGGGTCGCCCGCGGCAATGCCGTCGCCGGTCCAGTCGGCGCGGTGGTCGGCGGGGCGATCGGCACCGCCACCGGCACGCTGGCCGGCACCGCCAACATGCTGACCGGGCATTAAGCGGCGCGCGCGAAGCTGCCCGAGGCGGCCGGCGCTCAGTAGGGTTCGCGGACGAAGATGAACGTCGTGCCGGTCACGATCGGGGCGCTGGCGCCAACAAAGCTTACATTCGCGTCCTTCACCTGGCGCGAGCCGGCGCGGCCGGAGGCCTGCAGGGCGCCCTCGATGATGTGCCAGAGACCGTGGATGCGGCCGGTGCCGAGGCTGCCGCCGAAAGTGTTGAGCGGCAACTCGCCGTCGAGATCGATGCGGCCGTCCTGGATGAAGTCGAGCGCCTCGCCCTCCCGGCAGAAGCCATACGATTCGAGACCGTAGATGACCGACGCCGAGAAGCCGTCGTAAATCTGCGCGACATCGACATCGCGGGGGCCGAAGCCGGAGCGCTCCCAGGTCAGGCGCGCCGAGCTGCGGCCGCCCTCCATGTAGTCGGCGAGGCTGCCGATGCGGCCGGCGACTTCGAAATGGAGGCGCTGGCCGTAGCCGGCGAGATAGGCGGGGCCGGGCTGCAGGTCGCGCGCCCGCTCGGCCGTCGTCATGACGATCGCGACGGCGCCCTGCACGGGGATGTCGCAATCAAACAGGCAGAACGGGTAGGCGACCATGCGCGACGCGAGATAATCCTCGCGGCTGAGCGGCGTGCCGTAGAACCAGGCGTGCGGGTTGTGCTGCGTGTGACGGCGCTGGGTGACGGCCAATGTCGCCATCTTCTCGCGGCTCTGCCCGTGGCGTTCGAGCCAGCGCGTATAGGCGACCGCCATGCCCTGGCCTGGCCCGCCGAAGCCGTAGGGCGCGGTAAACTGCGCCGCGCCCTGGGCATAGCGGCCGGGCAGGTTCTGATAGGTGCCGCGCGGGTTGTGCATCGCCCGCCACACGACGGCGTGGGTGCACACGCCGGCCAACAGCGCGTTGGCCGCCTGCTGCACGGCGCCACCGATATTGACCGTGCCGACCTGGATGTGCCACGCGAGATGCGGCAGTTTCAGCATCGCCATCATGCAGTTGACCGACACGACCGAGATGCCGTCGATCTCGGCGTGACCGGTGGCCGGCAATTCGGGATAGGTCGCGAGGCCGTCGATGTCGTCCATGTTGAGGCCGCTATCGGCGACCGCCTCCTTCACCGCGGCGAGCGCATGCGCGGCGAGCGGAACATCGGCCGAGCGCGTCACCTTGGAAAACCCGACGCCCGACACCGCGACCTTGCACCGATGCTCCCACATGCGGCTGTCCTCCGCTAACACACGCGCGTCATTGCGAGCGAAGCGAAGCAATCCCGAGCGGCTGGCGCTCCGGGCGCCGGATTGCTTCGTCGCTTCGCTCCTCGCAATGACGGCATCTGGTCAGGCCACCTCGTTCAGCCGCGCGCCAGGCGGAATTGCGGGAGCGTGATGTCGTCGTTCAATTTTTCGAAGACGACTTCGACACGGCGGCCGACCTTGGCCTCGGTGTATTCGGCCTCCAGCAGGTTGCCGGCGAGCAGCGCGCCGGGGGCGTCGTCGAGTTCGACGATGATCGAGGCATAGGGCACGGCCGGCGCAAAGCGCTGGTCGCCGGTGTGGTACATGATCGTATAGGCGTAGATCGCGCCCTGCCCTCGCACCGGCTCGAAGGCGAGGTCGGTCGCGACGCATTGCGTGCAGGTTGCATAGGGCGGGTGCTGGAAATGGCCGCAGCTGCGGCAGCGCTGCAATTCGAGGACGCCGCGCTTCGCCGCCTCCCAGAACGGCTTCGTCCATTCGTTCGGCACCGGGATCGGCCGGGTCACCCGGCTCCAGTCGCTCATCCGTGCTGCCCGCATTTCGTGCAGCGGCGATGATGCCGCCGATCGGCCGCCGGGCCAAGCGCGGATAAAGCGCGGATCGAGGGGCTGGCCGACGGCGGCCGCAGGGCTTAACCTTGCGGCCGGACCGGCGGGATGAGAGGTATCGATGAACGACATCATCGATCTGGGCGAGATCGCCTTCGACGAGCGCTACGGCGTCGGGCAACCGGTGGCGCGCGGCGAGGATCCGGTGCTGCTGCGCGGGGAGGGGCATTATTCCGACGATTTCAGCCGGAAGGGGCAGGCCTATTGCGTCATCGTGCGCAGCCCATACGCGCATGGGCTGATCCGCCATATCGACACGAGCGCGGCACGCCGCGTGCCGGGCGTCCTCGCGGTCTATACGGCGGCCGCGCTCGCCGCCGGCGGCATCGAAGTGATGCCGGCGCGGCAGGCCATGAACAACCGCGACGGCACGCCGATGCGGCATCCGGATCGCGCGGTGCTGGCGGTGGACAAGGTGCGGCATGTCGGCGAGGCGGTAGCCGCCGTCATCGCCGACACCCTCGCGGCGGCAAAGGACGGCGCCGAGGCGGTCGCGCTCGATATCGCGCCCTTGCCGGCGGTCAGCGAGCCGAGCCGGGCCGATGCGACGGACGCGCCGCTGCTCTACGACGACGCGCCGGGCAATATCGGCGTCGACTTCCAGTTCGGCGACAGCGCGGCCGTGGCCGCGGCCTTCGCGAAGGCCGCGCATGTGACGAGGCTGCGCCTGCGCAACAACCGCGTCGTCATCAATCCTATCGAGCCGCGCGCCGCGCTCGCCGAATATGACGCCGCGCGGCAGCATTTCACGCTGCATATCGGCTGCCAGGGGGTGTTCGGCTTCCGCAATTACGTGGCGCAGGTCATGGGGCTGGGGCGCGACAAGGTGCGCGTCGTGACCGAGCGGGTCGGCGGCTCGTTCGGTATGAAGCAGGCGAACATGCCGGAGCATTTCTGCATCCTGCACGCCGCGCGCGAGTTGGGGCGCCCGGTCAAATGGACCGATGAGCGCTCCGGCAGTTTCGTGTCGGACACGCATGGCCGCGACGCCGATTTCGCCGCCGAACTGGCGCTCGACCGGGACGGGCATTTCCTCGCGGTCAGGCTGACCGGCTACGGCAATCTCGGCGCCGCCTACGGCGCGCCCGGCCCGCCGACCCGCAACGCCGTGCGCAACACGCTCGGCGTCTACCGGACGCCGCTCATCGAAGTCTCGACGAAATGCGTGTTCACGACGACGACCCCGGTCGGCGCCTATCGCGGCGCCGGTCGGCCCGAAGCGAATTATTACATGGAGCGTCTGGTCGAGACGGCGGCGCGCGAGATGGGCATCGACCGTGTCGAGTTGCGCCGCAAGAACCACATTCCGGCGGCGGCGATGCCCTACAAGGCGCCGAACGGCACGACCTACGACAGCGGTGATTTCACCGCGCTCCTCGACCAGGCTGTCCGGCTCGCCGACTGGGACGGCTTTGCGGCGCGCCAGGCGGCGAGCCGCGCGCGCGGCCGGCTGCGCGGGCGCGGCATCAGCGACTATCTCGAACTGACGGGACCGGGCGGCCGCGAGATGGGCGGCATCCGCTTCGAAGCGAACGGCGATGTGACGATCATCACCGGCACCTTGGATTACGGCCAGGGACACTGGTCGCCGTTTGCCCAGGTGCTGGCGCAGCGTCTCGGCATCCCGTTCCACCGGATTCGCCTGTTGCAGGGCGACAGCGACGAATTGATCATGGGCGGCGGCACCGGCGGCTCGAAATCGATGATCGTCAGCGGCAACGCGATCGTGCAGGCGAGCCAAAAGGTCATCGAGCAGGGTAAGCAGATCGCCGCGCATGTGCTGGAGGCGGCGGCGGCCGACATCGAATTCCGCGGCGGGCGCTTCGTCATCGCCGGCACCGACCGCTCGCTCGGCCTGATGGACCTCGCGGCGCGGCTGCACGCCGGGATGACATTGCCGCCGGAACTGCCGCAGAGCCTCGATGTCGCGGAGATTTACGACGGCCCGGCCTCGGCCTTTCCGAACGGCTGCCACATCGCCGAAGTTGAGGTCGATCCCGACACCGGCTGGGTCGATGTCGTCAAATACACCTTCGTCAACGATTTCGGGGTCGTCATCAACCCGCTCCTGGTCAACGGCCAGGCGCATGGCGGCATCGTGCAGGGGATCGGCCAGGCCTTGCGCGAGGCGACCGTGTACGATTCCGACGGGCAATTGCTGACCGGCTCCTACATGGATTACGCGATGCCGCGGGCCGATGATGCGCCCCATTTCGTGCACGACTTCCATCCCGTGCCGGCGACGACCAATCCGCTGGGCGCCAAGGGCTGCGGCGAGGCCGGCTGCGCCGGCGCGCTGCCGTCGGTCATCAACGCGCTGGTCGATGCGCTCTCAGAATTCGGCATCGGCCACATCGACATGCCGGCGACGCCGGAGCGCGTCTGGCGCGCGATCCGCGCTGCCCGCGGTACGACGCGATAATGTATCCCTGCCTGCACGCGTGGTCGGGAATGACTATCTGATGCTGAGGCGTGGCGCGAGCGGGAGGGCGAACAATGCCCGAAACGGCGATCGTGGATTATGACGGGCTGATCCCGAACAATGTCGGCCTCTCCAGTGACCCGCGCCTGAAGCGCGCGCTGGAACGCTGGCATCCGCGCTCGCTCGACTGGTGGCGGGCGCGCGGCCCCGAGGGCTTTCAAGAGAGCCTCGTCTATCTGCGCACCGCGGTCAGCGTCGAGCCCGAGGGCTGGGCCAGGTTCGGCTATGTCAAGATGCCCGACTACCGCTGGGGCATCCTGTTGGCGCCGGCCGTCGAGAGCCGCAGGATCGGCTTTGGCGCCCACCGGGGCGAGGCGGCCTGGCAGGAGGTGCCGGGCGAATACCGCGCGATGCTGCGTCGCCTGATTGTCGTGCAGGGCGACACCGAACCCGCCTCGGTCGAGCAGCAGCGCTGCCTCGGCGCCACCGCGCCCTCGCTCTACGACCTGCGCAACCTGTTCCAGGTCAATGTCGAGGAGGCGCGCCACCTGTGGGCGATGGTCTACCTGTTGCAGAAGCATTTCGGCCGCGACGGCCGCGAGGAAGCGGAAGACCTGCTGCGCCGCCGCTCCGGCGACCAGGACAGCCCGCGCCTCTTGGGCGCCTTCAACGAGGCGACGCCCGATTGGCTCGCCTTTTTCATGTTCACGTTCTTCACCGACCGCGACGGCAAGATGCAGTTGCATGCGCTGGCGCAATCGGGCTTCGACCCGTTATCGCGCACCTGCCGGTTCATGCTGACCGAAGAGGCGCACCACATGTTTGTCGGGCAGTCGGGCGTCGGCCGCATCATCGAGCGCACTTGCGCCGCGATGCGCGAGGCCGCCATCGACGACCCGCACGATGTCGAACGGGTGCGCGCGCTCGGCGTCATCGACCTGCCGACGCTGCAAAAGCGCGCCAACCTGCATTTCTCGCTGACCCTCGATCTGTTCGGCAGC
>DATJUL010000298.1:0-3104 GCA_035502295.1 Allostellaceae bacterium
TTGGAGCCGGTATCGAGCCATTTTGGCGATGGAACTAGCATCTCTCTGCCTCTTTGCTGTTGTATGGGCCCAAGCGTCTGGACCCACTGTCCCCCCGGTGAATGCGACGTGCGCACCCCCTCCGGCATCGCGCAGAGGCAAGAACCGTGCCTAAACCGAAAATCCCGGCCGGCCGAGGCCGGAACCTGCTCGCCGCCGTCCTCGCGTCGGCCGTGGCCGGCGCCGCATCGGCGGCGCAGCCGGTGCCGCAGCATTGGCGCTGCACCAACGCGACGAGCGGCGCGAACTGGACGATCGTCGTCGATGCGGCCGACCAGCGGGTCGATCGCTTCCCCGCGACGATCACCGAGCGCTGGGCCAGTTGGCGCGATCCGGGGCGCGGCTTTTTCGATCTCGATCGCGCCACCGGCGCGTTGCAGCTGCGCAACGCCTCGAGCACCGGCGGCTATTTCCTCCGCTACCGCTGTCGGCGGGACTAGCGATCGGATCGTAACTTCGTTTGCCGAGGGTCAATTGCCGACACCTGGGCAAAATTTAGGCAATCGCGAAGGCCTAAATTTTAGGCAATATTTTTTGGATGATGCAAATTCGTCCAAACGCAACATCGGCCTCGGGCAGTGCCGGCCGTGACCATTGAATCCGGCGTCTGCGCCAGCGTCGGATTTGCATCGAAGACCGGGCCGCGCTCCGCCAACGAGGATTTCGCCGGCGCGCTGATCGGCGCCGAGCTGCCGCGACCGCGCCAGGAGGTTGTCGCGGCGCTGGCCGACGGCATCGGCGGCGCCAGAGGCGGCCGCATCGCCGCCGAAACCGCCGTGCGCGGCTTTCTCGACGGGTTCTGCGATCTGCCCGAAACGATGGAGGTGCAGCGCGCCGGCGCCCGCATCGTCAGCGCGCTGAACGGCTGGATCAACACGATGGGCCGCCAGGATCCGGCGCTCGCCGGCATGGGCTGCACGCTGACCGCGCTGGTCTTGCGCGGCCGCCTCGCGCATCTGCTGCATGTCGGCGACAGCCGCGCCTACCGTTTCAGCGGCAACCGCTTGATGTGCCTGACGACCGACCACGTGCGCCAGAGCGCGGCCGCCGCAGGCCGCTCGCACACGCTGACCCGGGCGCTCGGCGTCGAGGCCGAGGTGCGGCTCGATTATGCGACGCAGCCGGTGGCGCTGCACGACCGTTTCCTGTTGTGCAGCGATGGCGTGCACGGGTTCCTGTCGGACCAGGCGATTGCCGACATTCTGCGCGAGCGCTCGGCCCCCGGCGACACCGCGAACGCGCTGGTCGCGGCCGCGCTCGCCGCCGACGGCACCGACAACGCGACGGCGCTGGTCCTCGATGTCGTTGCATTGCCGACGGCCGGATCGGGCGACATCAGCGCCGGCATTCAGGAATTGCCGATCCTGCCGGCGCCGGTCGACGGCGAGACGATCGACGGCTTTGTGCTGAAGGCGCTGATCTCCGAGGGCCGCTACACCCGCCTTTTCGCCGCCGAGGACGAGATCGAGGGTGGCACCGTCGTGCTCAAATTCCCAAAGCCGCAGATCGCCAGCGTCGCCGCCTATCGCGCCGCCTTCATCCGCGAGGCGTGGGTCGGCGCGCGGGTGCGCAATCCGGGCATCGGTCGCGTCATCGAACTGCCGCCGGGCCGCCAGACCCGCCTTTACACGGTCATGCCGCTGTACGAGGGCGAACTGTTGGAAGCGCGCCTCTCGCGCAGCCCGGCCGTCGGTCTCGAAGAGGGGCGCAACATCGCGATCCGCCTGGCCCACGCGGTCGCCGCGCTGCACCGCGCCGGCATCATCCACCGCGACATCAAGCCCGACAATGTGATCCTCGAAGGCGGCGGCCACCCGAAGCTCATCGATCTCGGCGTCGTGCGGGTCGCCGGCATCGAGGAGTTTCCGCCGGAAAACATCCCCGGCACCTGGGCCTATATGGCGCCCGAGATGTTTCAAGGCGAGGCCGGCAATGAGGCAACCGACCTCTACGCGCTCGGCGTCACGATGTTCCGCGCCTTCACCCGCGAATATCCTTACGACAACGCGGACGCGATGAGCCCGCCGCGCCGCACCCGGCCGCGCCGCTTCACCGAATTGCGCCCCGATCTGCCGGCCTGGGTCGAGGCGGCGCTGGAGCGCGCGGTCGCCACCGATCCGGCTCGCCGCTTTCGCGACATGCACGAATTCGCGCTGGAAATGGAAGCCGGCCCGGCGCGGGCCCCGCCGGCCCCGCCGCGGCCGCTGACCCTGTACGAACGCGAGCCGGTGCGGGTGTGGCAGGGCATCGCCGCGATCCTGGCGCTGGCGCTCCTCGCCTCGCTTTTGCTGCGGTGAAATGCACTGCCGGTGCCCTACGGTACGTTGACCCCGACGAGCTGGGCCTGGCGAAATCGTATTGACGCGCTTTTGCTGCTACGTTGGGCCGGCGAAAACAGGGGGATGCAATGGCGAAAGGCTATGTCATCGTCGAGGTCGAGGTTACCGATCCCAAGGCGTTTCAGGAATATGGCGCCAAGGTTGGGCCGACGCTAGCGGCCCACAACGCCAAGCTGATCGTGCGCGGCAAGGGGAACGCCAAGGAAGGGCCAATACCCGTCGGCAACATCGTCGTCATCGAGTTTCCGAGCCTCGCGGCGGCCGAGGCCTGGTACGCCTCGCCGGCCTACAAGGAGATCATTCCGTTGCGGCAGCGCGCAGCCAATACGCGCCTGTTCATCGTCGAGGGCGAGCCGCAATAGGAAAATATGCGAATCGGTCGCACGCAAGCGGCTCTGGTTCACGTCACCATCGTGCCGCCGTCGACGACGAGGGTGTGGCCGGTGATGAAGGCGCCGGCCTTCGAGGCAAGCAGCACGGCGGCGCCGGCGAGGTCTTCGGGCTGGCCGAGGCGGCGCAGCGGCGTCTCGGCTTCGCGACGGGCGCGGCGCTCCGGATCTTCGTAAAGGGCGCGGGCAAACGCGGTCTCGATGAGGCCCGGCGCGATGACGTTGACGCGGATGCCGTATTGCCCCCATTCGGCGGCGAGGCTGCGGCACAGCGCGATGTCGGCGGCCTTTGTGACGCCGTACATCGCGATGACGGTCGAGGATTTGAGGCCGCCGA
>DATJUL010000299.1:0-3435 GCA_035502295.1 Allostellaceae bacterium
CCCGCGCGACGCGATCCTGATCGTGATGCGTGGCATCCGCCAGCCGGACGGCCAGGCCGGGCCCTATATGCCGGGGTTTGCCGACAGTTTCAGCGACCGGCAGATGACAGCGCTCTTGTCCTATGTGCGCGCCCGCTACGGCGGCGGGCCGGCGTGGCGCGATCTGAGGGGCCGGGTCCATGCGCTGCGGCGGGGGAGGGGGCAGTCATGATCACGCTTCTGGTCAACGGCCGGACTCATCGGCTCGACATCGCGCCAGCGACGCCGCTCCTCTACGTGCTGCGCGGCGAACTCGGGCTCAACGGCGCCAAATTCGGCTGCGGCCTCGGAGAGTGCGGCGCCTGCACGGTCATCGCCGACGGCGAGCCGGTGTTTTCGTGCCTCTTGCCGGCGGTCGCCGCTTCGGGGCGCAGGATAACGACGGTGGAGGGGCTCGGCACGGCCGGCAAGCCGGGCCCGCTCCAGGCGGCCTTCATCGCCGAGCAGGCGGCGCAATGCGGCTATTGCACTGCCGGCATGATCATGCGGGCGCAGGCGCTCTTGGACCGCAACCCCGCCCCGAGCGACGCCGAAATCCGCGCCTGGATGGAGCCCAATCTGTGCCGCTGCGGCACCTACCGGCGGATCATCCGCGCCGTCGGCCGCGGCGCCAAGGCCTGGGCGACGGCGCACCCCGGCGCGAGCGAGGAGGCGACCCGGTGAGCGCCGCCGGTCCCTCGCGGCGCGCGGTGCTGGCCGGCGGCGGTGCGCTCGTCGTCGCCTTTTCGCTCGGCCCGCGCGCCGTGGCGCAGCATGAAGCGGCGCCGGCGGCAGCGTTGCCGGGCGATCTCGCAAAAGACCCGCTGCTCGATGCGTGGCTGCGGATCGGCGGCGGCGGCGACATCACCGTCTTTACCGGTAAGGCCGAACTGGGCCAGGGCTTGAAGACCGCGCTCGTGCAACTGGCCGCCGAGGAGCTCGTTGTCGCGCCCGAAATGGTCCGCCTCGTCACCGCCGACACCGCGCTGACCCCGGATGAGGGCTACACCGCCGGCAGCCGCTCGATCGAGGACAGCGGCACCGCGATCCGCAACGCCGCGGCGCAGGCCCGCGTGCTGCTGATCGAACGGGCGGCGACGCTGCTGCAGTTGCCGGCGGCAGAATTGCAGGCGAGCAACGGCGCCGTTGTCGCCGGCGACGGCCGCCGTCTCGGCTTCGGCGAACTGGTCGGCAACGATTTGCTGCATGTCGAAGCCGCGCCGCGATCCGAGTTCATCCCCGCGCAGCGGCGCCGGCTGGTCGGCCGCGATGTGCCGCGCGTCGATCTGCCGGCCAAGGTCGCGGGCGGCGTCGCGTTTGTGCAGGATCTGCGGCTGCCGAAGATGGTGCACGGCCGGGTCGTGCTGCCACCTTCCTACGACGCGCGGCTGAAATCGGTGGACACCGGCGGCGTGGCGCGTCTGCCGGGCGTGCTGAAAATCGTGCAGGATGGCAGCTGGCTCGCCGTCATCGCCGAGAGCGAACCGCAGGCGATCGGCGCGATGGCGGCGCTCGCCGCCGCGGCAATCTGGAATGAGCGGCCGGACCTGCCCGATCCGACGAAATTGTTCGCGACGCTTGCCGCGCTGCCGGCGGAAACCATAGCGGTGCATGACGGGCCGTCTGCGATGCCGGCGGGCGCCAAGGTGCTCGCGGCGAGCTATCGCCGCGCCTATCAGATGCACGGTGCGATCGGCCCCTCCTGCGCCGTCGGGCTGTTCGACGGCGACGCGCTGACGGTGTGGACGCACAGCCAAGGCGTCTACCCGCTGCGCGCTGCGCTGGCCGAGCTCACCGGCCTGCCGCCCGGTAAAGTCCGCTGCATCCACCGCGAGGGCGCGGGCTGCTACGGTCATAACGGCGCCGATGATGCCGCCGCCGACGCCGCGCTGTTGGCGATGGCGCTGCCCGGCCGGCCGGTGCGCGTGCAGTGGACGCGCGGAGCGGAGCATGCGTGGGAGCCGTACGGCTCGGCGATGCTGGTTCATGTCCGCGGCGCCGTCGATGCGATGCAGCACATCGTCGCCTGGGATTACACGGTGCGCAGCAGCACGCATTCCACCAGACCGGGCGGCGCCGGCAACCTGATCGCGGCGCGCCATCGCGCAACGCCGATCGCGCCGCCACGGCCGCATCCGCTGCCGTTGCCGGCAGGCGGCGGCGACCGCAACGCCGTGCCGCTCTACGCGATCCCGCGGCTGCGGGTCATGTACGACTTCCTGCCGGCAATGCCGCTGCGCGTCTCGGCACTGCGCGGCCTCGGCGCCTACATGAACATTTTCGCGATCGAGAGCTTTGTCGATGAACTGGCCACGGCCGCCGGCGCCGGCGCGATCGACTTTCGCCTTGCCCATCTTGCCGATCCGCGCGCCGCCGCCGTCATCAACACCGCGGCGGCGCGCTTCGGCTGGGAGGGGTTCTTTCGCCGGGAGGACCACGGCCGCGGCTTCGCCTTTGCCCGCTATAAGAACGTGGCGGCATTCCTGGCGCTGGCGGTCGAGGTCGCGGTCGACCGCGAGAGCGGCCGGGTGCGCCTCGTGCGCGCCACGGCGGCGGTGGACAGCGGCGAGGCCGTCAACCCCGACGGTATCCGGAACCAGATCGAGGGCGGCATCCTGCAGGCGGCGAGCTGGACGCTCTATGAACGGGTGCGTTTCGACCAAAGCCGCATCCTGAGCCGCGACTGGAGCAGCTATCCGATCATGCGCTTTTCGCAAGTGCCGGATGCGGTCGAGGTGCATGTGCTCGATCAGCCGGGGCAGCCGTTTCTCGGCACCGGCGAGGCGGCGCAGGGGCCGACCGCGGCGGCGATCGCCAACGCCATTGCCGATGCGGTCGGCCTCAGGATGCGCGACATCCCGATCACGCCGGAGCAGGTCAAGGCGGCGATCGGGATCTGATGCCGGGCGAAATCAGCGGCCGCGGCGGGCGGCGAGGCGCAGCCGCAGCGCGTTCAACTTGATAAATCCCTCGGCGTCGCGCTGGTCGTAGACCTGGTCTTCCTCGAAGGTCACCTGCGCCTGGCTGTAGAGGCTGTCCGCTGATTGCCGCCCGACGACGCGCGCCGAACCCTTGTACAGCTTCAGCCGCACGCGCCCCGCGACGTTCTCTTGGCTCTTGTCGATCAGCGCCTGCAGCATCTCGCGTTCCGGCGCGAACCAGAAGCCGTTGTAGATCAGTTCGGCATAGCGCGGCATCAATTCGTCCTTCAGGTGCATCGCCCCGCGGTCGAGGGTGAGGCTCTCGATGCCGCGGTGCGCCGCCTGCCATATCGTACCGCCCGGCGTTTCGTAGACGCCGCGCGACTTCATGCCGACAAAGCGGTTTTCGACCAGGTCGAGCCGGCCGACACCATGCTTGCCGCCGATCTCGTTCAAGCGCGCCAGCAGCGCCGCCGGCGACAGCATGGCGCCATCG
>DATJUL010000300.1:0-5768 GCA_035502295.1 Allostellaceae bacterium
ACAGCACTTCGGGAAAGCGGCGAAAGGGCAGCTCGGCGAGCCGCGGCGCCTCGGCGGCATCAGCCCGCGCCCCCGCCCGCAGATAGAGCAGCGCGACGAACAATGTCGGCGCGCACAGCGCCACGACGAGCGGCGCTTCGCTGCACCCGAAGATGATGTTGCCGCCGCAGCCCAGCGTCGGCAACAGGCCGAACATCGCCAGCAGCATAATCATAATCCTGCATTCCCGGCGCTGCTCAGAATCGCTCCGCTTCATCGACTTTGGTCCCATATTCGTCGCCGCGGCATCTTGTGCGGTGCAGCGTTAAAGGGGCCTTGCGTCGACGGAATCGATCGGAGTTTATCGGCGGGCATTTGAGCAAAATTGCCGTCGCTCGATGCGCTCGAGCTGTGCCGCTTCTATTCTCGGCGGAACGTCACGACCAAAACGTCGCGATGGCCGGGCCGCGCCGGGTCGACCGGGGTGACCGGGGTCACGCCGTGATAGACGCGGTTGTCGTCGGTGACGGCGGCGTCGAGCGGCAGGGTCAACGTAAAGCTGCCGAGCGGCCGCTTCGCGAGATCGGCGATGCTGGTCTCGCCGCTGGCAATATTGACTCGGTTGACCAGCAGAACGAGCACCCAATCGACGCCGTCGCGATGCATCCCTTCCGGGGTCGGACGGCCCGCCGCGCCGGTGCGCGCCTCGATGCGGAACTGGTGGACCTCGACGTGCCAGACCGGTGGGCGGGCGGCGGCCGCGGTCAGCCGCTCGAACAGGCGATGGCAGGCGGCCAGCACCGCGCGCATCGCCGGATGCCCGGCGATCGCGTCGGCAACCGGCTCGAACCAGCGCTCGATGCCGCCGTTGACCGGGTTGTAATCGCGGCTCTGGTAATGCGGCTGGTGCGGCTTGCGCACGATGCCTTCAGTGGTCGCGCGGAAACAGGCAAAACGCCGGCGGCGATAGCGCCCGCCATCGGCCATGAAGGCATCGACGCCGAGATCGTCCCAGCTCGCGGCAAAGCAATCCCAGTCGGCGAGGCCGGCCGCGTCGAGCACATCGCGCATCTCGGCGGCCTGCACAAAAGCGTAGCCGTCGCGCGCCACGGCAGCGGCGATGGGAGCCAGAGGATCGCTCATGCGCTCCATGGTGACGGGCGGTTGGCCGGCCGCGGTTTTGATCATGGGTTGCGGATGATGTCGGCCCAGCGGTCGAGCAGCGGCAGGATGGCGTCGCGCTTGTCGGCGGCCAGCTGCACGACGCCGCGCGCCACGCCCTGGTCTTCGTAGCGGCGGACGCGGTCGCGGTCGGGCGGAACGCCCCACACGGTCACCGGCACTTCGGCCGGGTCGCGGCCGCTCTCGCCCGCCATCCGGCGAAATTCCGCCAGATAATCGGTGACGTCTTCATATTGCGGCCGGCGCGAATGCGGGATCCAGCCGTCGCCGTAGCGCAGCGCGCGCCGCGCGGCATGGGGAAAGGCGCCGCCGACGATGACCGGCGGATGCGGTTTCTGCACCGGTTTCGGCCACGTCATCATCGGCGGGAATTGCACGATGTCGCCATGGTATTCGGGCTTTGCCTCGGTCCAGATCGCGCGCATCGCCTCGACCTGCTCGCGCATCTTCTTGAAGCGCGTCCGATAGACCGTGCCGTGATCCTCCATCTCGTCCTGGTTCCACCCGCCGCCGATGCCGAACAGGAAGCGGCCGCGCGAAATCTGGTCGAGCGAGGCGACGGATTTGGCGGTCTGGATCGTGTCGCGCTGGATCACCAGGCAGACGCCGGTGCCGAGCTTGATCGTCGTCGTCGCGGCAGCCGCGGCCGCGAGCGTCACAAACGGGTCCATCACGTCGTAATATTGCTTCGGCAACTCGCCGCCCATCGCGAACGGCGTCTTGCGGGTGAGCGGGATATGCGAATGCTCCGGCGCCCAGATCGATTCGAAGCCGCGCGCCTCCAATTCGCGCGCCAGCTCATCCGGCGCCATCGAATAGTCGGTGAAGAACATCGCCGCGCCGATCTGCATGTTCAGGCTCCCGATTGATGGGTCGCTCGGCTGCCGCCGCGACGAGGCCGAGCCGCTCGATCAAAGCTAGGGTGGACCGCCGGTCGGCGCAATCGCGATCACAGATAGGGATCGGGTGCGGCGTAGTGCGCGACCGTCTCGCGCACCGCGTCTTCGAGCGGGGTGAACGGCGCGTTGTAACCGGCGCGGCGCAGCCGCTCCATCCTCGCCTCGGTGAAATACTGGTAGCCGGCGCGGATTTCGGGCGGAATGTCGATGAATTCGATGACCGGCGCACGGCCGCAGGCGGCGCCGGTAGCGCGCATCAGGTCGAGAAAGCTGTGCGCCTGCCCGCTGCCGCAATTATAGAGGCCGCTGACCGCGGCATTCGACGCCTGATGCCACAACCACAGCATGACAGCGGCGCAATCCTTGACATAGACAAAATCGCGCAGCTGCTCGCCGTCGGCAAAATCCGGGCGGTGCGAGCGGAA
The DNA here is from genome assembly GCA_035502295.1 of Allostellaceae bacterium. Taxonomy (GTDB): domain Bacteria; phylum Pseudomonadota; class Alphaproteobacteria; order ATCC43930; family CGMCC-115725; genus DATARH01. The sequence goes on from DATJUL010000300.1 coordinate 2,486, forward strand.
CAGTCGCACCTTCTCGCCCGCGGTGACCCGTTGCCAGTTCTTCGCGACGAGGCTCATCATCTCGCCCTTGTGGGCTTCGTTGGGGCCGAACACGTTGAAAAACTTGAGCCCCGCCCAGAACGGCGGCGCCCGCCGCGCCGCCGCCTCGCGCTGCACCCACAGATCGAAGGCATGCTTCGACCAGCCGTAGAGATTGAGCGGCCGCAGCTGCTTCAGCGCGGCGATGCCGCCAGCGTCGTCGAACCCCGCCGCGCCGTCGCCGTAGGTCGCCGCCGACGAGGCGTAGATCAAGGGCTTGCCCTGCGCCGCGCACCAGCGCCACATGGCGATCGAATAGTTCAGGTTGTTGGCGATCATGTGATCGGCGTCGCGTTCGGTCGTCGCCGAATTGGCGCCGAGGTGGAAGACCGCCTCGACCGCATCGCCCCAGCGGTCGAGCCAGGCAAACAGGCCCTCGACCGGCACGATCTCAAAAAAGTCGCGTTTGGCGATGTTGCGCCATTTGTCGCCGCTGCCAAAGCGGTCGACGAGGACCAGATCAGCCCGGCCCGCCTCGTTCAGCGCCGCGGCGAGCACCGAGCCGATAAAACCGCCGCCGCCGGTGATGACCAGCATCAGGCGGCGTCTTCCTGCGCCGGCGCGCGGATCGCGTCGATGAGCCGCGTCGTCGAACGCCCCTCGACGAGATCGACGAGCACGACCCGGCCGCCCCAACCCGGCATCTCCGCCGCGCCGACGACGCCCTCGATCGTATAGTCGCCGCCTTTCACCAGCACGTCGGGCTTCAAGCGCCGGATCAGCTCGATCGGCGTCTCCTCGTCGAAGCTGATCACGGCATCGACCGCCTCGACGGCGGCGATGACGGCCGAGCGGTCGGCCAGCGCGTTGACCGGCCGCTGCGGTCCCTTCAGCCGCCGCACCCCGGCATCGCTGTTGAGCGCGACGACGAGCCGGTCGCAGTGCGCGCGTGCCGTCGCCAACAGCGCGACATGCCCGGCATGGACGATGTCGAAACAGCCGTTGGTGAACCCGACCCGAAGCCCGCGGCTCTTCCACCGCCTGACCAGCGTCTCGGCCTCGGCGGCGCTGTAAAATTTGGCGCGGTGCCATTCCTTATCGCGCACGTCGCGCGCCAGTTCGAGCATCAATTCGTCGAGTTCGACGACCGCCGTGCCAAGCTTGCTGACGACGATGCCGGCGGCGGTGTTGGCGAGCCGCATCGCGTCCTTGAGCGCGTATCCGGCGGCGGAGGCGAGCGCCAGCACGGCGATGACGGTATCGCCGGCGCCCGACACGTCATAGACCTCGCGCGTCCGCGCCGCCTCGTGGTGCACCGCGCCGGTCGCCTCGACCAGCACCATGCCCTTCTCGGAGCGGGTCGCAAGGATCGCGCCGGCTTCGGCCGCGCGCATGACCTTCTCGGCCGCGGCGACGATCTCGTCGTCGCCGCCGACCGGCAGATGCGCCGCCTGCGCCAGCTCCTTCTGGTTGGGCGTGATGCAGGTGGCGCCGCGATAGCGCGAGAAATCGTCGCTCTTCGGATCGACAAACACCGGAATGCCGGTCGCGCGCGCCTTGGCGATCGCCGCGGCGACAACCTTCGGCCCGAGCACCGACTTGCCGTAATCCGACAGGATTACCGCGTTGCATTCGCCGATCGCATGCTCGGCTGCGGCGATCAGCGCCGCCTCCTCCTCGGGCGCCAGCGGGTTCGTCCTTTCTTCGTCCACCCGCAGCAATTGCTGTTGGCCGGCCATGTAGCGGGTCTTGCAGGTGGTCGGGCGGCGCGCGCTCGGCACGTGGCGATCGACGATGCCCGGCGTCGCGGCGATCAGCGCCGCCAGTTCGGCCCCTGCCGGATCGCGGCCGACCAGCCCGATCAGCACCGCCGCGCCGCCGAGCGAGGCGATATTGCGCGCGACATTACCGGCGCCGCCGAGCATGCTCTGCGTGCGTTCCAGGAGCAGCACCGGCACCGGCGCCTCCGGCGAGATGCGCTCGGTCGCGCAATAGGCATAGCGGTCGAGCATCACATCGCCGAGGCACAGGATCGTCGCGTTCGAAAAATCCATCGCACCGCCGCACGTCGCACCCCAGTGGGTGTGTTTTTACCACAAGGAAGGTAAGCGAACCCATAATCCTCGGCGATGACCCGGGTCGGTCAATGCGCGCCGGGGCTGCCGGCGAGGGCCGATTGTCCCGGCACGGCACCGTTCAGGATTTCGGTACGGTGAAATGCTGGCCGGGATAGATCAGGTTGGGATTGCTGATCTCGTCGCGGTTGGCGCGATAGATCTCGGTATAATGCAGGCCGTTGCCGTAAACGCGGCGCGCGATGCGCCACAGGCTGTTGCCGCGCTCGACAACGTAGGTGCCGTTCTCCGCCGGCCCATCGGCAGCCGGCACCGCCACGGGCGCCGCGAGCGCCTGCGCGATGCCGCCGCCGATTTCGGCAAGGCGCAGGTCGATCCGTCCGGAACCGGTCGGACGCTTGGTGACGAGCTGCCAGTGTCCGGCCCCGTCCGCCTCGGCCACGCCGAGCAGCCGCTCGCCGGCAAAGACCTGGAGACGTGCGCCGGGATCGGCATGGCCGGCCAGGACGAGCCGGTCGCCGGCGCCGTATTCGACGCTGTCGAGCGTCAGCGTCGCGCCGACGGGACGCGGCGATTGCTGCAGGATGCGCGCGGGCTGGCCCGGCTCGCCCGGCAGCAGCACGGCGAGCGCCGTCGCGCTGCCGCCGGCGGTCGCCGGCTTCACGGTCAGCGCGACGACATCGTTCGACCGCAGCGTCGGCCCGCCATGCGGCCCGACCGCTGCCAAGGTCAGCTGACTCGTGCCGGGCGCCAGCTTCTTGTCGGGCAGCAGCACCCATTCGCCGCGTGCGTCCGCGGTGACCTCGCCGATCGGCTTATTGCTGTCGAGCACGGTCACACGGTCGCCGGGCATCGCGCGGCCGGCGATGACGGCCTGGCCATCGGGCGCGACCGAGACGATATCGAAGCTGGGTGGGATCGCCGTCACCTTGGTTGCCGTCTTGGCCGCCCGCGGCGTCGCGGCGGCCCTCGCGGCCGATGGGGCGCCGGCGCCGCGCGCCGGCGGTCTCGTCGGCACGCCGCGCCACAGCAGCCCCGCGGCGACGATGATCGCCACGGCCGCCACGGCCGATCCCGCCCACACGATCGCGCGCAACGCTCGCCGGCTCCGTAAGCTCGGGTCTGCCGCGACTTTAAGCCCGGCGGCGGCCGCTTGCAATCGCCCGCCGAATCGGGAGATGAGGAAGCTC
>DATJUL010000301.1:0-2008 GCA_035502295.1 Allostellaceae bacterium
GCTCCGTCGGGTTCTTGCAGGCCTTCGGCAACAGGCACGGGTCGGGGGCACGGTGAATCTGCCCGCCAGATGCGATGAGCCGGTCGAAAATCCACGCCGCCGCCGTCGCCGGATCCACCTGCACCCGCCGCCCGGATTTTGCCAATTCGTCGAGCGCCGGGCCGAGCAGAGCCGGCTCTTCGATCGCGACCTGATTGCCGAGATGCCGATCGAGGCCGGGCGCGAGCTTCCTGCGGTCGATGAACAAGCGGACGCTGCCGTCGTCATTCAGGATCGCAAACGACAGCGGCAGCGGCGTGTGCGGCACATCGCCGCCGCGGATGTTGAGCAGCCAGGCGATCGATTCCGGCATCGTCAGCACCGCCGCCGCGACGCCCTCCTCGGCCAATGCGCGGCCGAGCCGGGCGCGTTTTGCGGCCGCGCTCTCGCCGGCGAAGCGCTCGGGGTGCGGCACGACCGGCGCCAACGGCGGCGGCGGCCGGCCCGGCCAGACCTGGTCCACCGGGTTATGGTCGACCGCGATGAGGTCCGCGCCGGCGCGAGCCGCTCCGGCCTTCAGCCGCTCGACCTCCTGCGGCGTGTGCAGCCACGGGTCGTAGCCGATAACCATGCCGCGGCCGAGCGCGCCGCCGAGCCAACTCGCCGGCGGCTCATCGACCAGATGGCGGATTTCGAACAGCGCCGTATCGGCCTGCGCCGCCGCCTGCAACGTATAGCGGCCATCGACAAACAGCGCGGCGCGCTTCGTCAGCACGATCGCCATGCCGGCCGAGCCGGTGAAGCCGGTCAGCCAGGCGAGGCGCTGGCCGCACGCCGGCACGTATTCGCCCTGGTGCTCGTCGGCGCGCGGCACGATGAAGCCGTCGAGCCGGCGCCGCGCCAGTTCCTCGCGCAACAGGTCGAGCCGGGCGGCACGCGGCAGGCGGGCGAAATCCTCCGGCGCCAGACCGTCGCGATAATCCTCGGCGAGCCAGCCGCGCACCGCGTCGAGCGCCCCGGCCAACTCGGGCGGACAGGGGTCGGCGACCAGCCGGTGCCAGCTCGCGCCGATCGCGGGCGGCGCCGCCAGGACGCCGGCAATCAGCGCGGCCGCCCCGTCGGGATCGACCCGCGCTCCCGCGTCCCTCAGCAATTGCGCCAACCGGTCGCGATTCGGCATCGTCGTCGTCATCGATCGCTCCTGCTCGTCTTTACTGAGATCAACCTCCGGCGGAGAGCCTGTCATCGCGAGCACAGCGACGCAATCCCCAACACAACAGCGCCCGCCAAAGAAAAAAGCGTTGCGTCGATCAATTTGCTGCTATGCAGCAACAGCATAGTAAAACAGTCAGCGCCGATGACCTATGCATAGCTGAGTTGCAGCGGCATGCCTGGCACCGGCCCTCCCTGCGCGCCACTTGTGCAGTGCATCATTCCAGTGCGGGAGTTCGATAAATGTCGCTGATCAATCTGCTCGTTTCGGCGCGCGACGCGCTGGTACGGCATCGGCAGCGCAGTCGCGCTTTTGATGATCTGATGGCGCTCGACGATCGCGCACTCGCCGATATCGGGATTCATCGCTCGCAGATCCCGGCGCTGGTTGCCGGCGTCGCCCCGGTTGAGGGCGTGGACGCCGAGGCAGACCCGGCGGTCGGCCCGGTCTTCAACTGCACCCCCCGCCTCGCCAACGGCCGGCCCTTTCTGCCGCCGCTGTGACTTCGCATCGCCGCCCGCCTGCCGGGCGGGCGGCGAGGCCGCCTATTGCAGCGCCTTGACGATTTCCTCGCACATCTTCTTGGCGTCGCCGAACAGCATCATCGTGTTGTCGCGGTAGAACAGTTCGTTGTCGACGCCGGCATAACCTGACGCCATCGAGCGCTTGACGAACAGCACGGTCTTCGCCCGCTCGACCTCGAGGATCGGCATGCCGTAGATCGGCGAGGCGCGGTCGTTCTTTGCCGCCGGGTTGGTGATGTCGTTGGCGCCGATCACAAAGGCAACGTCGGTTGACGCGAAATCGCGGTTGATC
>DATJUL010000302.1:0-3154 GCA_035502295.1 Allostellaceae bacterium
GTGCCGATGCACATGGCAAACCTGGCGCTCGACGAGCTGACCGAGGCGCTGAACCGCGGCTGGGGCAACCGCGATTCGCGGGTCGCGATGCTGCTGCAGGAGGAGCGCGCGGGCGTCAAGATCGAGGTGCCCCAGGCCGAACTGACGGCCGCCATCGAGCGCGACGGCAAGGTATAGGCCGATCAGCGCGTCGCGGTCGGGATCGGCTCGACGAGGCCGGCATAGGGACGGGCGCCCTCGGCGCGGGTCCACACGACATCGGGCCGCGCGGTTGGCGGCGCCGCGTTCGGCACGTCGATCGCGCCGCCGACACCCGGCATCGCGCCGCAATTGCCCGATATGTGACGCACGACATGCGGCGCACCGTTGGCGGACCGCGTGATCTCGACGCTCTCCGAGCAGACGTGATCACCCGACATCGTCGAGATGAATGAATAGCTTTGGCCGCCGGGCGGCACAGCCTGCATCGCCGTCTCGGTCAACCCGCCGGAGCGCGCCTCGGCCGCCAGCAGTTCGGCGCGCCGGAACATCGCCGCCGCCTCGCGGTTCATCTCGGTCGAGATGCGGTCAAGCTGGGCGAACGGCGAGTTGGGGCCGAACCACGCCGGCATCGGCGCAAACGCGGCAAGCGGCGCCGGCGCCGTGCCGAAGCTGACCCGCGGCGCGACATTGCCGGTGTATTCGATCCGCGCGACGCCGCCGCCGGGCAGTTGCACGGTCATGATGTGCATGGGCTGGGACTGCGCCAGCGCGGGCATCGCCGCGCCGGAAAACCCGATCGCCGCCGCCGCAACGCCGGCGACAAGTGAATTGAGCCAAATTCGCATGGCCATCCCCGTTTTTCATGAAGACAGAATGCGCCGCTATTGTATGTCCCGCGCCGCGGGATGCCACCGACCCGATGTCGCAGAACGCCGGTTCCATTGACCCGCCGTCGCGAAACCGACAGTAACGGCGGTTCGGTGCGATTCGCGGGTCGCGATGCTGCTGCAGCAGGAGCGCGCCGGCGTCAAGATCGAGGTGCCGCAGGCCGAACTGACAGCCGCCATTGAGCGCGACGGCAAGGTATGGGCCGGTCAGACGCTCGACCTGACATGATTGCCCGACATCGTCGATCTCGGTCAATGCACCGCCGCGATGCCTGTGACGGGAACGCCGGACGCGCCTTGCCGCCTCAAGCCGAGCAGGCGCCGCGCCTCCTCCGGCCGATTGGCATTGATACAGGCCTTCAGCAACGTGAACTCGATCAGGTCGTGCTGCGCGCGGCTGCCGCCGATGCGCTCGTTTTGGCCGGCGAGCGGGGCAAGCGCTTCGATCGCAGCGGAAAAATCGCCGCGTTCGAAGGCCTGGAAGCCGCGCGCCAGCGCCGGCAGATAAGAGCCCGACGGGTACCGCTCTTCTCGCGCCAGCTCATCCATTTGGCGGGCGCGGGCGGCGAGCCCCTCGTCGTCACCCATGACGGCCTGCGCCAGGATCATGTGCAGATCGACGAGGCCGCTGCCCGGCCGCGGCAGGGCGCCGGTCGCATAATCGTACAGCGTGCGCCAGGCCGCGGCGTCGCGCGGCTGGCCGGCGAGTTCCGCGCGCCATAAAAACGCTGCGCCGTCGGAGAGCTTTTGTTGCGGTCCGCCGCTGTGCCGGTCGAGCGCGAAAGCGTCGTGATAGAGCTGCAAGGCTTGTCCCCAGTTGCCGGCCTGGATTTCGCACAGCGATAGATGCCAGCTCAGATGGCCATGAAAGAAGCCGTCGCGCGGATAGGTGGCGAGCCACGAGGAGAGGAAGCTACGGGCGTCATCCACGTCGCCGCTCTCGTAACAGACGTGGGCGAAGCCGTGCGCGCCGTGCGCGTTGTTGGGGTTCGCGGCCAAAGATTGCTCGATCTTCGAGCGCGCCGCGCGGAGTTGCCCATCCTCGGACAGCGCCATGGCGTGATAGGACAGGAACCAGAAATCGCCGCCGTAATGCGGAGCCAGGCTGTCCATCAGCGCCGCAATCTGGTGTTTCTGTCCGATGCGGCCCGAACTGCCGATCAGGCCGTTCGGGTTCGCGGAACTGGACACGACCAGCGCGTCGCGCGGCCACGCCCCGAGGTGCCCATGCATGGCCTCGATCGCGGCATCGGTCCGGCCCGCGAACACCAGCTCGAAGAACCGGATGTGACTGGCCTCGCGCTCCGACAGGCCGGCAGCGACCGCCTTGGCTGCCGTCAGCGCCGCCCGCGCCGCCGCCACTTGGCCTTGTCGCATCAGCACCTGGGCCTTGCCCACATGGGCCAAGGCAAAACCGGGGTCGGCGGCGATGGCGCGGTCATAGGCCTCGGCCGCGCCGGGGTAGAACGTCAGCGCCAGACCGCAACCCTCGACATAGGCGTCCCGCGCGGCGGCGGACGCGGTGGACAAGGCAAGCCCATATCCGTCTGTCAGCATAGGCCCCAACCTTTCTTCGGCGACCAGCCGCATGCCTTGGCGCTGGCGCCGTTGATCGCCATTGTTGCGTCACGCCGGCGTGAACATCGGCACCGGCGGGCCGCCCTCGCTCGGCTTGAAGACGAGCTTCACGGCCTGGCCGATCCGGATCTGATCGAGGTCGCAATCGACGATGTTGGTCATCATCGTCGGGCCTTCGGCCAGCGTCACATAGGCGATCGCGTAGGGCACCGGGGCGCGGCGCATGACGCTGTAGGTGTAGATCGTGCCGTTTCCCGAAGCCTCTCGCCATTCGACCCGGTCGGAAAAGCAGAACGGGCAGAACGGCCGCGGGTAGAAATGCACCTCTCCGCAGGCGGCGCATTTCTTGATGAGCAATTTGCCCTCGCCTGCGGCGTCCCAAAACGGCTGGGTTTCGAGGTTGGTGGGCGGCGCCGGGAGCTTTCTGTCCTGTGCTTGGGCCATCGTCGTTACTCCCGTTCCATGATGACGGTGGCGCCGGCATGGCGCGTGCCGAGCGAGCCGCCGGTGCCGTGCGCCAGCGCGAGGTCGCAGTTGGCGACCTGCACCTTCGGGTGCGCCTCGCCGCGCAATTGCCGCACCGCCTCCAGGACTTTGGTTAGGCCGCCGCGGTTTGACGGGTGGTTGTTGCACAACCCGCCGCCGTCGGTGTTGAACGGCAGTCTGCCGGTGCCGGCGATCAAATTACCGTCGCTGACAAAGCGGCC
>DATJUL010000303.1:0-3879 GCA_035502295.1 Allostellaceae bacterium
GGCGCGGCGATGATCTCGACCTCACCCGCCCACGCCGCCTCGCCGCCGCATTCGGCCGGGCAGATGACGCCGCTGTCCCTGGCGGCGGCGGCGAGCGCGGCGAGCAGCACCCCCGGCACGGCGGTCAGCGAGCCGTCGAGCGCGACCTCGCCCAGCGCCGTGTACCCGGCGAGCTCGTCCTGCGGCAACACCGCCATCTCGCCGAGCAGCCCCAGCGCGATCGGCAGATCGAAATGGCTGCCTTCCTTCAACACGTCGGCCGGCGCGAGATTGACCGTGATGCGGCGCGGCGGCAGCGCCAGCCCAAGCGCGGCGAGGGCGGCGCGCACCCGCTCGCGCGACTCGGCGACCGCCTTGTCGGGCAGGCCGACGATCGTGAACGCCGGCAGGCCCGCGGCAATCGTCACCTGGGTCTCGACATCGACGACCTCGACCCCATGGAACGCGACGGTGCGGACGCGCGCGACCATCTCCCCGGCTCGCCTCCTGGTTCGCGCGCGAGTTTAGGACTCCCGGCGCCGCGGCGCCACCGTGCGCCGCCCCGGGCGGTGCAAGGCGGGTCGCGTTGCGCGCCAAGCGGCCGCTCACTACAGTGCGCCGCCGGACGCGGCGCGGAGGGGTGGCCGAGCGGTTGAAGGCGCACGCCTGGAGAGCGTGTATGGGGGCAACTCCATCGCGGGTTCGAATCCCGCTCCCTCCGCCATTTCAGAACAGAACTGCGAACGCCGGGCGTCGCCGGCTTTTCCTTCCCGGTGACAGAGATCACGCCGCAGTACCGAGTGGCGTCGCACGTTCGATCCGCTCGCGCGCGCGGGGGCTATTCATCGCCTCCCACAGATCGCTGCGCCGCTGCACGTTCAGCCAGAAGTCCGGACTGTTGCCGAACACGCGCGCGAGGATCAGCGCGGTCGCCGCCGTCACGGTCCTGCGGTTGTTGCACAGTTCGTTGACGTGCTTGCGCTGAACGCCCATCGCCTCCGCCAGCGCGGCCTGGGTCAACCCCATCGGCTGCATGAACTCCTCAACCAGGATTTCGCCGACCGTGGCCGGCTTGCGCTTCGTCGTCAGCATGGTTCGCCTCACCTGTAGCTGTGGTCGTCAAGATAGACGCCTTCCGCCTCGCCGCGGCTGCCGTCCCACCGGAAGACCAGCCGCCACTGACTGTTAACGCGGATCGAGTGGAACCCCGTCAGATTGCCGCGCAGCTTCTCGAAGTGATTGCTGGGCGGGACCCGCAGGTCCTGATCGCTCGCCGCGTCATCGATCATCTGCAGTTTGCGAAAGAGCCGGCTTTCGAGGTCGGACGGGGTGTGTCGCGATCGCGTGTCCTCGACGAAGAACGCCCGTAGCTACTCGTCCCGAAAGCTCGCGATCATACGCCGGCTCCGCTTATGGGTATATGTACCACTCATTGGTACAAAAAGCAATGCTGAAAGCCTTTGCTAGCGTGGATGGCGCTCGGCGCATTGATATCGCTGAGCTTTCGGCCGGAAGAGCCAGCAGAGGGCATCCGGGATGGGTCTAAAAATCCCAATCTTTTCAGAGATATCCGACCAGCAGCCAGCCAGCCTTTTCCCTTGCCGTCCCAGGTTCAGCAGTGGTCGGCGCCGAAAGAGAACTCCGCAATCGTTCTGCGTGATACTCTGGCATCATCACAGAACATGCCGACTCCGACGAGACAGAAGATGCGATTCGAGCTTGAACCCCACCATCGCGACACACCCGACGACACCCTCATCGCCGATCTTCGTCGCGTGGCGGCCGAAGCTGGATCGTCGAGCGTAACCATCGATCAATACAACGAGCGCGGCCAATATCATGCAACAACGCTCACGAGGCGTTTCGGGTCGTGGTTCAAAGTCCTGGAACTCGCAGGGTTACCCAGGACTCGGAACCTGAATATTCCAGATGAGGCGCTTTTCGAGAATCTGGTCGAAGTGTGGACAAAACTTGGGAGTCAGCCAAAGTACAACCAGTTAACGAAAGAAGTCTCCCGATACTCTTCGGGCACTTACGAGAAGAGATTCGGGACCTGGAGGCGAGCCCTTGAAGCGTTTGTAAACTGGGCAAATGAGGGTGTTACTCCCCCAGCAGATGCCTCGCCGCAGAATGCAATTCGGCGGACACCGCGTGCTGCAAACTGGCGACAAAGAGCCATTGTGTTGATGCGGGACGGCGCGACTTGTCGGTTGTGTGGCGCGACGCCTCAATCAGGAGCGCGACTGCACGTGGATCACATCGTCCCGTGGAGTCTGGGTGGTGAGACCGTCATCGAGAACCTCCAGATCCTCTGCGAACGATGCAACGTCGGGAAATCGAATGTTCAAGCCCGACTTGGAGGCGTTTCGTCCGAGGGTTCGCTCTCCGCAACGTCGTTCGACGCGCTGCCCCGGCACTTATAGGGCTATGGCGTAGACGTAGTGCTTATCATCATCGTTCTCGGCCCGCCACCCCGCTGTCATTCCATGCCTGCCGCTGCCCGTGATTGTCCATTAAACAAACGTTATCACAACGTGTTGACGATATTGCCTGTCCACATGTGTCTTGGCGCAGGCCGGGACCCATGGGTCCACGCCCGAGGCGCTGAAACGTGGATACCGGCCTGCGCCGGTATGACGGCTCCTCTTTTCGGCTACGCCTTGTAGCGGGCGAGCGTCGCTTCGTCGAATTCGAGGCCGAGGCCGGGCGCCGTCGGCATGACCAGTTCGCCGCCCTGCTGCTCCGGCACCTGTTTGAACAGCGGCCTGAGCCACGGCATGTATTCGACGGTCAACCCGTTCGGCACCGCGCCGATCAGGTGCACATGCACCTCGGGGATCAGGTGGCTGACGACCGGCAGGTTGAAGGCTTCCGCCATGCCGGCGACCTTCAGCCATTGCGTGATGCCGCCGACCCGCACCAGATCGATCATCGGGATATCGACCGACCGGGCTTCCATCATGTGGCGGAACGGCACGATGCCCCAGACATATTCGCCGCCGCAGACCGGCGTTCGCAGCGCATCGGCGATGCGCGCGAGGCCGGCATAGTCGTCGGCCGTCGTCACGTCTTCGAGCCAGAAGAGACCGACCCCGGCATCCTCGACGCGGCGGCCGATATCGATCGCCTGCTCCGGCCGCCAGCGCTGGTTGATGTCGCACGACAATTTGATGTCGGGGCCGATCGCCTCGCGGATCTTCACCATGCGCTCGACCTCCCTCGCCGGAGTCGTCTCGCCGGGCAGCGCCATCTGCGTCTTCATCTCGCGCCAGCCGCGTTCCTTGAGCGTCGCCGCCGCCCGCACGACCCGGTCCAACGAGAGGCCGCGCATCAGCGCTCCGCTCGCATAGGTCGGCACGCGGTCGCGCGCGCCGCCCAAGAGCTTCCACAACGGCAGATCGGCGGCCTTGGCGCGGATGTCCCACAGCGCGATGTCGATGGCCGACAGCGCCAGATGATAGATGCCGCCGGGCCCGGCCGAGCCGCCGGCCGCGGCCTTCAGCTTTGCCTGCACCGCCTCGACCAGCTGCGGGTCCTCGCCGATGACGAGCGCACCCAATTCGTCGATTGCGTGCGCCAGCGTGCGGGTCAAGGCGCCGCCGAAATAGGCAACGCCCAACCCCTCGACCCCGGCGTCGGTCGCGACCCTCAGCGTGACGATCGGCCGCTTGCCCTGCGGGTTGTCGGCGGCGCCGGCCAACGGCTCGTCGGCCGGCAGTTCGACCGTCAGCGTCTTCGTCGCAGAGATTTTCATCGCCTCACCATCGCGGCTGCGGGGCGCCTCTTACCCCCGAGCCGCGATGGTAGGAGCTTCCCGCCCGACATGCAAAATTGTCGGGCGGGCCGTGCGGATCAGGCGTATTCGACCGCGGTCTCGCTGACCGCTTCGAGCTGGCCGAC
>DATJUL010000304.1:0-5540 GCA_035502295.1 Allostellaceae bacterium
TCGGTCAGGTCGCGCGCGACGACGCCAATCTCGCCGGAACCGATCCGCGCCAGGAGCCGCTCCAGCCCGGCGACGTCCATTGCTTCGGTCAGGCAATCGGCGATCGTCTGGCGAACCAGCGGATGGTCCGGCACCTCGCGCGCGCCGGCGAGGTTTTCGGCGCAGGCCAATTGATCGGGGAAGATCGCGGCAATCAGGTCTTCGGCGTCCATGCGAAGGAGCGGCGCCGGCACCTTTTTGCCGCCGCGGAAGCGCGGCAGCGCGAGCGCGACGCCGGCCACCCAGCGCCAGCGCGTCATGAACATCGGCGCGTCGAGCACGGCCTGGATCAACACCTCGCGCAGCGTATTCGGGTGCAGGTAGTCCTTGACCTCGGCGAGGTCGAAGCTGTGCGCCGTGGTCAGCGACAGTATGATGTTGTCCTCGGTCGCGGCCGCCTGCAGCTCGAAATTGAACTGGCGGCAGAAGCGCTTGCGCAGGGCCAGCCCCCACGCGCGGTTGAGCCGGCTGCCATAGGGCGAATGGATGACCAGCTGCATGCCGCCGATCGCATCGAAAAACCGCTCGAAGACGATCGTGTCGTGCGTCGGCAGGGTGCCGAGCGCGGCCTGCGCGGCGGCGAGATAATCGACGATCTGTCGCGCCGCCGGTTGCCCGAGGCCGAGATCGGACGCGAGCCATTGGAGCACATCATCGATGCTGATCTGCTCAAAAAAACCGTCGTCATGCCCGGACTTGATCCGGGCATCCACGTGTTCAACTTCGTAGAGGGCCGGGTCAAGCCCGGCCATGACGGACGTGTCGCGGGGTGTATCCCTTTTCAGGCGCTCGGCAATCTCGGCGCGCAACCGGGACACCGAGAGCGACAGTTCGTCGGAGCGGCCGGGCGCCTCGCCGAGCCAGAACGGGATGTTGGGCGGCTGGCCCTCTGCATCCTCGACCCGCACCGTGCCGCGCTCGACCCGCCGGATGCGATAGGCCGCGTTGCCGAGTTGAAACACGTCGCCCGCGAGGCTCTCGACCGCGAAATCCTCGTTGACGCTGCCGATGACCTGGTTTTCCGGTTCGAGCACGACCTGGTAGTCGGCCGTATCGGGGATCGTGCCGCCCGAGGTCAGCGCCGCGATGCGGGCGCCGCGCCGGCCGCGCAGCATGCCGTTGACCGCGTCGTAATGAAGGAGCGCGCCGCGCCGGCCGCGCCGCGTGCTGAATCCGTCGGCCAGCATCTGGACGATCTGGGCAAAGTCGCCGCGCGCGAGATCGCGATAGGGAAAGGCGCGGCGGCACAGCACGTAAAGCGCATCCTCGTGCCATTCCTGCGCCGCCGCTTCGGCGACGATCTGCTGCGCCAACACATCGAGCGGCCGCTCGGGGATCGTGAGGCGATCGAGCTCGCCGCGCCGCACGCTGTCGATGAGCGCCGCGCACTCGACCAACTCGTCGCGCGATGTCGGGAACAGGCGGCCCTTCGGCGTACCGTCGACCGCGTGCCCGGAGCGCCCGACCCGCTGCAGAAACGCCGCGATCGAGCGCGGCGAGCCGATCTGGCAGACGAGATCGACCTCGCCGATGTCGATGCCGAGTTCCAAGGAGGCGGTCGCGACGAGCGCGCGCAACCGGCCGGCCTTGAGGCGCTGCTCGGCGTCGAGCCGGCGCTCCTTCGCGAGGCTGCCGTGATGCGCCGCGACCTGATCGTCGCCGAGCCGGATCGAGAGTTCGCGGGTCGCGCGTTCGGCCATGCGGCGGGTGTTGACAAAGATCAGCGTCGTGCGGTGCTCGCGGGCGAGCTCGGCGAGGCGGTCGTAGACCTCGCGCCACACCTCGCCCGACATGACCGCTTCGAGCGGCGATGACGGCAATTCGAGCGCGAGGTCGCGCTGCCGGCGATGACCGGTGTCGATAATCGTGCAGTCGCCGGGCGCGGTGCCGGTGAGGAAATCGGCGACCAGCTCGATCGGCGTCTGCGTCGCCGACAGACCGATGCGCTGCAGCCGCCGGCCGCACAACGCGTCAAGCCGCTCCAGGCTCAGCGCCAGATGGGCGCCGCGCTTGTTGGCGGCGACGGCGTGGATTTCGTCGACGATGACCGTGTGCGCCGGCGCCAGCAACCGCCGGCCGCTGTCCGAGCCGATCAGGATGTAAAGCGATTCCGGCGTCGTGACGAGGATGTGCGGCGGCTGGCGACGCATGCGGTCGCGCTCGGCCGCTGGCGTGTCGCCGGTGCGGACGACCGTGCGGATCGCGACCTCCGGCAGGCCGCGCGCCCGCAACTCCGCGGCGATGCCGGCAAGCGGCCGCTCGAGGTTCTTCTGGATGTCGTTCGACAGCGCCTTCAGCGGCGACACGTAGACGATCTGGGTTTCGTCCGGCAGCGCGCCGCCGCTTTCCAGGCCTTGGCGCACCAGGCCGTCGATCGCGGCGAGGAATGCCGCCAGCGTCTTCCCCGAGCCGGTCGGCGCCGCCAGCAGCACCGGCCGGCCCTGTTTGATCGCCGGCCATGCCTCGGTCTGCGCTGCGGTCGGCGCCGCAAAGCTGGCCTCGAACCAGGCCGCGACGGCCGGATGAAACAGGGCGGAGAGGCTGCGGTTCACATCGCGCATCATACACGCCGCGCGGTCAGAAATGCGTCCAGCCGCCGGATGCGACCGAAATCTGGCTTCCCGCGGCATCGACGAGCCGCACGCCGGCGCCCTCCTCGATCGTGCCGATCGCGGCGAGCGGCAGCCCCAGTTCGCCGGCAAGGGCTGCGATCGCCTCGCTCGCCGCTTGCGGCGCGGCGAACAGCAGTTCGTAGTCGTCGCCGCCGGTCGCGAGATTGACCGGCAGCGCGGGATCGCTCGCCATAAGCCGGCGGGCGGCGGCCGACAACGGCACGGCCGCCAGCGATACCGTCGCGCCCATGCCCGAGGCCTCGCAGAGATGCCCGAGATCGGCGACGAGACCGTCGGAGATGTCGCACATGGCATGGGCGAGGCCGGCGAGGCGCGGCCCCAGCGCGACGCGCGGCTCGGGCAGGCGGAAGCGCGCCGTGAGAAAGTCCCGGTCGGCGGCGGCAAGCGCCGGATAATCGCCGCGCAGCACTTTGAGGCCGAGCCAGGCGTCGCCGATCGTGCCACTGACCCACACCCGATCACCGGGCTTGGCGCCGCTGCGGCGGATCTCGGCGCCCGATGCGACATCGCCGAGCGCGGTCAAGGACAGCATCGCCGGGCCGGGCGTCGCGACCGAATCGCCGCCCAGCAGCGCGAGGCCGTAGCGACGCTGATCGTCGCCCAGCCCCGCGGCAAAGCGCGCCACCCAATCATCGCCGAGCCGCGCCGGCAACGCCGTGACGAGCAGGTAGTGCAGCGGCCGCGCGCCCTTTGCCGAGAGATCGGACAGATTGACCCGCAGCAGCTTCTTGGCGACGAGATCGGGCGGGTCGTCCGGCAGATAATGCACGCCCTCGACGATCGCATCGACCGTCACGACCAGCTGGCGGCCGGGCGCGCACTCGACCAGCGCCGCGTCATCCTTGAGGCCGAGGCCGCCCGGCCCGGCGAGCGGCGCGAAAAACTTGGCGATGCGGCCGAATTCGCCGAGCATCGCCGCCTTATCCCGCCAATTGCCGCTGCAACGGCAGGTCGTCCTCGATGAAGTTGCGCACGACCTCGTCGATGCCGCTGTCGCACGTGAAGCCGAGCGCCTCGGCGCGCGGGGCCTTCAGCGCCGGCGGCACGCCGCCGACGATCGCCTGCACCAGCGGATCGGGCTGCCAGCGGATACGCGCGTAGGCGGCCTCGCCGCCGGCGCGGCGCACCGCCTCGGCCATCTCGCCGACCGACACCGAAAACCCCGGCAGTTGCAATGCGCGGCTCCAGCCGAACGCCTCGCCCGGCAGACCGAGCGCATGCACGAGGCCGCTCACGACCGCGCGCGGCGAGGCGACGGCCATGACCGTCTCGGGCGAGACCGGGCATATCGCATCAAGCCCGCACAGCGGCTCGCGGATCATCGAGGAGGCGAACGTCGTCGCGGCGCGGTTGGGCCGGCCCGGCCGCACGACGACGGTCGGCAGGCGCAAGGCGCGGCCGTCGATAAAGCCCTTGCGGCTGTAATCGGCAACCAGGAGTTCGCCGATCGCCTTGGTGACGCCGTAGGAATTCTGCGGCGTCAGCGGTGTGTCGTCGCCGGCGGCCGGTGGCAGATCGCCGCCGTAGACCGCCAGCGAACTGGTGAACACGACGCGCGGCCGGCCATGGTCCCTCGGGCCAAGGGCGCGGCAGGCGTCGAGCACGGCGCGGGTGCCGTCGATATTGACGCGGTAACCGAGATCGGTGTCGGTCTCGGCTTCGGCGCTGACGACCGCCGCCAAGTGATAGACGGCGTCGGTGCCGGCGGCGATGACCCGCGCCACCGTTGCGCGGTCCGCGATGTCGCCGCTGACGACCGAAAGCCGCCGGTCTTCGGGCAGCGGGAGCGCCGGCGCCGCGTGGTCGAACAGCACCAGCTCATCGACCGGGCCGAGGGCGCTGCCCTGTTCGAGGAGCCGGATCGCCAGCCGCCGCCCGAGAAAGCCGCTTCCGCCGGTGATGACGATGCGCATCGCGGGCCGCTAATTCACGTCATTCCCGCGCAAGCGGGAACCCAGGGCCGGCGCCGCGTGGTTGCCCCGGGCCCCCGCTTTCGCGGGGGCGACGAGAGTGTCACTCTGTTGCGAGCCATCATCTGTCAGGCGACCTCGAACAGGCCGGCCGCGCCCATGCCGCCGCCGATGCACATCGTGCAGACGACGAGCCTGGCGCCGCGGCGCTTGCCTTCGATCAGCGCGTGGCCGACCATGCGCGCCCCCGACATGCCGTAGGGATGGCCGATCGAGATCGCGCCGCCATCGACATTGAGCCGGTCATTGGGGATGCCGAGCCGGTCGCGGCAATAGACGACCTGGCAGGCGAACGCCTCGTTCAATTCCCACAGATCGATGTCGTCGATTTTGAGGCCGTGCGTTGCGAGCAGCTTCGGCACCGCGAAGACCGGGCCGATGCCCATTTCGTCCGGAGCGCAGCCGGCGACCGCGATGCCGCGGTAGATGCCGAGCGGCGCGAGGCCGCGGCGCGAGGCTTCGCCCTCCTCCATCAGGACGGCGGCCGATGCGCCGTCCGACAGTTGCGAAGCGTTGCCGGCGGTGATGAAGCGGCCCTCCTTGACCCGCTGGCCGTCCTTGAACACCGGTTTCAGCCCGGCGAGGCCGTCGAGATTGGTGTCGGGCCGGTTGCCCTCGTCCTTGTCCAACCTCACTGGCTTCATCGCGCTTTCGCCGGTGTTGCGGTCGGTCACCTTCATGACCGACGGGAGCGCGGCGATCTCGTCGTCGAAGCGGCCGGCCTGCTGCGCCGCGGCCGTCCGCTGCTGCGAGCGCAGCGCATATTCGTCCTGCGCCTCGCGCGAGATGTTGTAGCGCTCGGCAACGATCTCGGCGGTCTCGATCATCGTCATGTAGAGCGCCGGGATGCGCTGCATGAGGTCGGGGTCGTCGCCGCGGGTGCGCACCATCTTGTCGC
>DATJUL010000305.1:0-5384 GCA_035502295.1 Allostellaceae bacterium
CAGCAGCGGCTTTGGCGGGGTCGGCTCCGGCCGCGGCGGCGCCGTGACCCAGCCCGGCAGCGCGTCCGGCGGCGCCGCCTCGGCCGCCGCCTGCTCGCGCCGCGGCAATGCCGTCTGCGCGCCAACGAGACGCAGCCCCTCGCCCTGCCAACCGTCGCGCTCGCCGACGAGCGGCCGCGCATCGAAGGCGAACGGTTCCGCCAGACCGCTCCAGCCGGCGGCGCACAGCGCATGCCAACTCGCCGCCTCGCGCGTCGTCCGCTGGGTCTGCCAGCCGCACACATAAAGCCGGTCTTCGGCGCGGGTCAGCGCGACGTAAAGCAGCCGGCGGTATTCCTGCAATTGGCGGCGGCGCAGCGCTTGGCGCTCCGCGACATAGGCCGGCGCCGCGAGGTTGCCGCGCGGGCGCCACAGCGGCAGCCCGTCCGCCGCGCCCCAGATCAGCGCCGGGCCGCGATCGGGGAGTTGCATCGTGTCGGGCAGAACGACGACGGGCGCCTCCAGCCCCTTGGCGCCGTGCACCGTCATGATGCGGACTTCGTCGCGCAGCCGCTCGCCGAAATCACGTTTCACCTCGATCTTGCCGGCGACGAGCCAGCGCAGAAAGCCTTGCAGCGAGGGGACGTGCTCGCGCTCGTAGAGGAGCGCCTGCGCCAGGAATTCGTCGATCGGGTCGGCCGCCTCGGGCCCCAGGCGTTCGAGCATGGCGCGGCGCCCGCCGCCGGCGCCGAGGATTTCGGCATAGAGCTCGAAGGGCGGCGCGAAATCGGCGCGCGCCAACAGCGCGGCGAGGCGCCCGGCGGCTTCGCGCTTGATCGGGTCGCCGGCCGCCAGTGTGCGCAGCCGCTGCCACAGGCTCGCCTTGCCGCGGCCGTAGGCGAGACGGAACAGCGCGTCCTCGGAAAAGCCGAAGAGCGGACCCTTGAGCACGGTCGCCAGCGTCAGATCGTCTTCCGGCAGCAGCAGGAAGCGGCCGAGCGCCACGAGGTCGCGCACCGCCAACTCGCCGGCGAGCGCCAGCCGGTCGGCGCCGGCAACCGGCACGCCCCGGTCTTTCAACGCGCGCAAGAGGTCGGCGACAAAGGCATTGCGGCGCCGGACAAGGACCATCACATCGCCCGGCCGGAGCGCCCGGCCGCGCGCCTCGAGCCGCTCGCCGTGTGCCAGCCAGCCGGCAACCGTCGCGGCGATGGCGGCAGCGAGCCGGGTGCGCGGCTCGGGCCGATGGCGGGTCGCATCCTCCTCCTCGTCCGCGTCCGCCGGCACCGGCGGCCACAATTCGACGAGGCCGGCGGCGCCTTCGCGCGCCGCGACGTGGCGGATCGCGCCGCCGTCGGCTACGACGCCATCGGCCGCCTCGGCCCCGCGAAACACCCCATCGACCGCCTGCAGCAGAGATTCGGCGGCGCGGAACGACATCTCCAGCGGCACGACCGCCCATTCCTGGCGCGCCGCCGTGACGCGCTGTTCGAAATGCTGCCGCATGCGCGCGAATTCCTCGGGATCGGCACGCTGGAAGCTGTAGATCGACTGTTTGGCGTCGCCGACCGCGAAAATCGTGCGCGGCCGCAGCACAGCACCCTCGCCGGCAAAGAATTCCTCCGCCAGCGCGGCGACGAGTTCCCACTGCTCGGGGTTGGTATCCTGCGCCTCGTCGATCAGGATGTGGTCGAGGCCGCCGTCGAGCTTGAACAGCACCCACGCCGCGACCCCGGGTCGCCGCAACAGCGCCAGCGCCCTGGTCACGAGGTCGTCGTAATCGAGCAGGCCGTGCAGCTGCTTGTGCCGTTGGTAGGCGTCGAGCAGAGTGCCGCCGAGACGCACCAGCGCCAGCGTCGCCTCGACGACGGCGATCCCTGCCCGCTCGCCGACAAAGCGCCGCACCCGCTCGGCCTCGGCCGCAAGGATCGCGCACGGATCGCGCGGGCCGGCCTTTACCGCTGCGGCCTTGCTGATCAGGCTGTGCCGGATCTCGCCTTTATCGGTCAGAAACACCCCGATGTATTGGTCGAGCAGCGCCGGCCGCTGCGCCGCGATGACAGCGCACCAGCGGCCGAGCATGGCGCCGCGCTCGCGGTCCCGGTCCGACCCTGCCGCGAGCGCCGCGGCGGCGGCACGCAAGCCCGCCTCTTCCGCCGCGCCATGCGCGCAGAACGCCGCGACGAGATCGTCGCTTGTCGTGTCCGGTGGCGCCGCCAGCCTGGCGCACAACCGGCGCCGCAGCGCCGCCACGCCGCCGGCGAGCGCCCGGCGCAGCTTGTCGTGCTCGCCAGCGACCTGGCCCATCAGCTCGGCGAAGCGCTCCTCCGGCGCATGGCCGGCGACAATCCGCAGCGCGTCGGCCAGCGATCCCGGCTGATCGGCCTCGGCGCGGGCGGCGTTGACCACCGCGGCAGCGGCTTCGGCGAGCGCCTCCTTGGCGCTGCGCTCGTCGATGACGGCGAATTCCGGCGCCACGCCGGCTTCGAGCGGAAAGCGGCGCAGCAGCGACTGGCAGAAGGCGTGGATCGTCGCGATCTTGGCGCCGCCCGGTACGTCAAGTACATGCGCAAACAACCGCCGGGCGCGGGCGATGTCGTCCTCTTGCGGAAACCGGCCGATGAACGGGACCAGTTCCTCGCGCAGCGCGCCCGGCGGCATCGTCGTCCAGGCCGACAGCCGCTGGTTGACCCGGTTCGCCATCTCGGCCGCCGCAGCGCGCGTGAAGGTCAAGCACAACAGCCGCGCCGGGTCGGCACCGCTCAGCATCAGCGCGAGCAGCCGGTCGGTCAGCACCCTGGTCTTGCCGGTGCCGGCCGAGGCGGCGACCCACACCGATTCGGCCGGCCGCAGGGCACGGCACTGCTCCGGCGTCGCGGCGCCGCCGATCATCGCGCCTCCTCGCCGTCGTCGGCCGCATCGGTCTCCGGCTCGTTCTCCGCCTCGTCGAGCCGTTCGAGATGATCGTAATCGGAAATGCGCGGCCGCCAGCGCGTGACCGGAACCGGCTCATAGGGCGTCGCGGGATCGTCGAAGCGCGCAATCAGCGCCGTAACCGAAGCCAGCACCCGGTCGATCAGTGCCGCCGCATCGTCGCCAGCGATCGGACAGCGCTGGCCGGCCGGATCGCCGCCCGGCAGCCGCCAGTATTCGAGCGCGGCAATCGGGCCGGACAGCCCGTCAAAGCTGCCGTCGCGGGCAATCGCGCCTTCCAGCGGCAATTGCACCGCGACCGCGCCCTCGATCTCGCGCTTCGACGGCACCGCGCCGGTCTTGTAGTCGATCAGCGCAAGGCCGCCGTTGGCCAGTCGGTCGATGCGGTCGGCAATGGCGGTGATCGTGAACGGGCCGGCCGGCGCCCCGACGACGAGCCGGCCCTGGCGCTCGGCGCGGCTGTCGATCAGCGCGCCGCGGCGCTCGCGCTCGGCGGCGACAAACCAGTTCGCGACTCGCACGAAGCGCGGCCACCAGAAGGCCCAGGCGCCTGGCCGCGACAGGTATGGCGCGAAGCAGTCGCGGCCGATCGCGATGAGGTCGTCCTCGGCGAACAGCGGCAGATCGCGCGGATGGCGCTCGATGAAGCGGGCGAGCGCGTGGTGTACGGCGATGCCAAGCTCGGCGCGGCCCGGATCGGCGTCGAGTTCGTCGAGCGCCTTGAGGCCGAGGATGTGGCAGGCATAGATCGCGTAGGGATCGCGGATCCACATCTCGATCTGCGTCACCGGCAACTGGCGCGGCCGCGCCGCGACCGGCGGCCGCGGCTGGACCGGCTCGCGCCGGCGGCGCGGCATCGCCACCTCGCGCAGCAGGGCGGCGGCAGCGATTTCGGGGTCGGCCCGCAACGCGCCCTCCAGCCCCACAGCGCGCAATACCGTGTCGAGGCGCAACAGCCAGCGCGACGGCACGGTCGGCACGCCCTCGCGCCGGCTGGCGCGGGTCAGCGCGACCGCGGGCGCCGCCATCGCCTGGGCGAAATCGTGCGCCGCGATGCCGATTGCCCGCTCCGGCAGCGCCAGGCCGAACTCGGCGCGCATCTGCCGCGACATCCACGGGTCCCAGGCGGCCGGCCCCGGCCAGGTGCCCTCGTTGAGGCCGCCCAGCACCATCAAATCGGCATGCTGCAGCCGCGCCTCGACGAGGCCCCAGATCGCGAGGCGCGGATGGCGGCCAAAGGAGGGCCGCACGACGCTGCCGGCGGCGAGCGCGGCGAACAACGCCGGATAATGGCGGCCCGAGAGCGGCGGAAAATCGCCGGCGGCGTCGATGAGGTCGTGACAGAACCGCGCCGCCGTCTCGCCCGCCGCCTCGCGCCACAGCCGCGCGACGCCGCTCTCGGCGTCGCTCGCGGCGAGCAGCTCGGATGCCCGGACATGCGCCGCGACGAGGTCGGCGAGCGGCGCGCGGTCGCGGTCGAGCGCGGCGGCAAGCGGGCCGAGGCAATGCTCCAAGCGATCGACAAAGCCTCGCAGCCGGGCGCCGCCCGCCAGCGCCGCGCGCAGCCCGGAAAAGCCCGGCGCCGGGCGCGGCCCGCGGATCGCCGCTTCGAGGCGGCGCGCCAGACCGCGGAATTCTTCCGGCGCGAGGCCGCCTGCCGCCAGCGGATGCTTCAGCGCGGCGAGCAGCGGCACCGGCGCCAGCGCGCTGTCGGCGGCATCGAGCACGAGGCGCAAAAACGCACCGGGCGGGGTCAGCGCGAGCGGGACGCCGGCCGAATCGTCGATGTCGATGTCCCAGCGCCGCAACTCGGCGGCGACCCGGCGCGCCAGCTCGCGATCCGGGGTCACCAGTGCCGCCGTCGCCGCCGGGGTTTCGAGCGCGCGCCGGAGCAACAGCGCGATCGTCGTCGCCTCGTCCTGCGGGCTGGCGCAATCATGGCGCGCGACGCCGGCCAGCACGTCGCGCGGCGATGCCGGCAGGTCGCGCCAGCGGTCGGTCAGCGCCGCCGGAAGCAGCGCTTCGGCGACCAGGCGCTGCCGCGGCGGCGGCAGCCCGGAGGGCGGCACGGCCGACCAGTCGCGCACCTCCTCCGGCGCCGTTTCCAGATCGCGCAACAGCAGAGCGAGCAGGTGCTGCGGGTGGCTCGGCTCGGCGGCAATCAATTCCCATTCGTCCGCAGCGAGATCGCGGTCAAGCCCGGGAAGGATCACGGCGCCGTGGTCGAGCCAGGCGACCGCCGACAACAGATCGTTCAGCGCCGGGATGCCGCCCACCAGCCCCGCCGCGATGACCGGCGCCTTGGGCGGTGTCCGGCGCCATGCCGCGGCCTGGAGGCGCAGCAGGCGATTGCGGCGCTCGGCCGGGTCGAGCGCGCCTTCGGCCGCGACGATCGGCGCCCAGGCGTTCGGCAGGATGTCGAGGAAGCGCAGGACGATCTGCCAGTGCTCGGCGAAATCGTCGGGCGCCAG
>DATJUL010000306.1:0-5982 GCA_035502295.1 Allostellaceae bacterium
GCCGATGCGGCGGCACTGGCCGCGCTGTCGACCGAACGGCTTGCCGAGGCATTGCAGCATGGGCCGGGCAACCCGCTTTCCGGTCTTGCGGCGCGGGCAGCGCTGCTGCGCCGGCTCGGCGAGGTCGCGGCGGCGCGACCCGATCTCTTCGGGGCGCCGGCGCGGCTCGGCCATCTTTACGACCATTGGCTGCCGCGCCGTGACGATTTGCCGGCGCCAGACATGCTGCGGCTGATTTTGCGCGCGCTCGGACCGATCTGGCCCGGCCGCATCGCGCTCGCCGGCACGCCGCTCGGCGATTGCGGGCGGCACGCCGCGGTCGAGGGCGACGGCCTTGTGCCGTTCCACAAATTGAGCCAGTGGCTGGTGTATTCGCTGGTCGAGCCGCTCGCCGAGGCTGGCTTCCGCATCGTCGATATCGACGGCCTGACCGGATTGGCCGAATACCGCAACGGCGGCCTGTTTCTCGATTGCGGCGTCATCGCGCCGCGCGACGAAAGCCTGCGGCAGCGCGTGCTCGACCCGTTTTCCGAGCCGGTCGTCGAGTGGCGCGCGCTGACGATAACGCTGCTCGACCGTTTGGCCGAACGTGTCCAGGCGCGCCTCGGCCTTGGTGCAAGGGAGTTCCCGCTGGCCCGGATGCTGGAGGGCGGCAGCTGGGCCGCCGGCCGCGACATCGCGCGCGAACGCCGGCCGGACGGCAGCGCGCCGCTCGCGATCGCCAGTGACGGCACATTGTTTTGAGGAGACGCACATGCCGGACATCGTCACCGTCGTCGCGCATCCGCTGGTGCGGCACAAGCTGTCGTTGATGCGCGACCGCAGCACCAGCACCTCGAAATTCCGCCAGCTGATGCGCGAGATCAGCCTGCTCTTGGGCTACGAGGCGCTGCGCGACCTGGCGCTCGAAGAAACCGAGATCGACACGCCGCTCGAACGCGCCCGCGTGGCGATCCTGTCCGGCAAGAAACTCTGCCTCGTGTCGATCCTGCGCGCCGGCGGCGGCATTCTCGACGGTCTCTTGGACCTCGTGCCGGCGGCGCGGGTCGGCCATATCGGCATCTACCGCCAGCCGCAGACGCTGGAAGCGGTCGAATATTATCTGAAATTGCCGGAGGACCTGCCCGAGCGCGACGCGATCCTGGTCGATCCGATGCTGGCGACCGGCAATTCGGCCGTCGCGGCGATTTCGCGGCTGAAAGAGCTGCGCGCCCGCGCCATCAAGTTCGTCTGTCTCGTCGCGGCGCCCGAGGGGATCGCCCATGTGCACCGCATCTTCCCCGACGTGCCGATCATCACCGCAGCGATCGACCGCTGCCTCGACGAACACGGCTATATCCGGCCCGGCCTCGGCGACGCGGGCGACCGTCTGTTCGGCACCAAATAGTCAATGGCGGTGCGCGCCGCGCTCCCAATGCTGGCGCTCGATCGCGACAAATGTGCCGCGCTGCGCCGGCGTCAGCGTTGCGACAAAGGCGAGCGTGGCGGTGATCGCCTGCCGCTCGAAGGCGCGGTGCGCGGCCGCCGCCTGGTCGAGGAACTGCCCGATGCGGCCGACATCGGGCTGCGGCTTCGCGATCTCCTCGCGCACCGCATCGATCAGCGGTCGCACTTGGCGATGCAGCGCGTCGCGGCCGGACCGCATCGCCGCTTCATAGTGGGCAAACGCGACCTGCTGCGGCGGCGCGAGATCGAGCTGCGCGGCCATCGCCTGAAAGCGCTGGTCGAAAGCCGCGGTTTGCGGCGGCGGATTGACGTCGGTCCACACCGCGCCGGCGATGAAGAACAGGTTCAGCGCCAGCGATACCGCGAGCAACGCGGCCACCAGGCGGCGACGCGACGAGCGCCGGGCAAAGGGCCCGTCGGCGGCCGCGACGCTCACGTCTGCGAGCCCTCGTCGAACGGCAGCACCGACGACGTCTGTGCGTCGAGCAGATCGCCGAGGAAGCTCGCTGCCGCCGGCATCTGGCTGACGACGTAGGCCCGCGACGTCGTGGTGCCGAGCGCGAAGCCGAGCCACGCCGCCACCGCGACCGCCGCGGCGAGGCTGCTCCATCGCGCCAGGCCGTGCAGCCGCCTCCGGTCCCCGCGCCAGGCCGGAAACGCGACGATGTTGTCCGGTTGCCGCCGGCCGGCGACCAGCGCACAGGCTCGTGCGACGACCGCGTCCGGCAGCGGCGGAAAACCCTCCGGCGCGGCGGCATGCGCGCGGGCCGCTGCGACATCGGCGCCCGCTGCCGGATCGCGCGCCAGCCAGTCGGCGACCCGCTCGCGATCATCGGGATCGAGCGTCTCGTCCGCGAAGCCGGCGAGATCAAGGAAGCGTTCCGCCGCATCGTCGGCCGCCTCGGTCGCCGCGCTGCGCCGCCACACCATCCTGTCCGACCAGCCCGCTCGCATCTCCCGCCACATCCTGCTGTTGTCTCATTCTATGGGAGCAGCAGCGACCCTATCCCCGCAACTCTCAGGATATTATGATCTATCCCAATTCGGCTTTAAAGTGCGCCCGCAATTTCAGCATCGCCTTGTGATGAGCGCTGCGCACGGTCTGCGGATCGATGCCGAGGGCGCGGGCGATCTCGGCGACATCCATGTCCCGGTCGTACAACATCCCGAGGATTTCGCGCTGCCGCGGCGACAGCAGCGCCTCCGGCAATTTCACCCTCTCGACCGGCTCGACCGGCGCGACCGCGAGCCGGGCTTCGGCCACCGCATCGAGCGGCACCGCTTCGACGCGGCGGCGGCGCAACGCGTCGCGCGCCGTGCTGCGGGCGACGATCGTCAGCCAGGTCGAGAGGCCGGCCCGCGCCGGATCGTAGCTGCGCAACAGGCGAAAATCGTCCTTGCACAGGCGGACAAAGACGTCCTGCGTCAGGTCTTCGATATCGCCGTGAGATGGTGCGACGCCGCGCACCGCGGCGACGATCAAGCCGCCGTACTGCCGCACAAACGCTTCCCACGCAGCGCCGTCGCCGCTCAGCAGTGCAGACGAGACGACATCGCGCGGCAATCCGGCACCCTGTTCAGGACAATCCGGCGAAGAAATCGTTGCCCTTGTCGTCGACGACGATAAATGCCGGGAAATCGACGACCTCGATGCGCCAGATTGCTTCCATGCCGAGTTCCGGATATTCGAGCAGCTCGACCTTTTTGATGCAGTCCTGCGCGAGACGCGCCGCCGGCCCGCCGATCGAGCCTAGATAGAAGCCGCCGTATTGCCGGCAGGCGTCGCGCACTTCGGGGCCGCGATTGCCCTTGGCGAGGGTCACGAAGCTGCCGCCCGCCGCCATGAACGGGCCGACATAGCTGTCCATGCGCCCGGCCGTCGTCGGCCCGAACGAACCGGACGCATAGCCCGGCGGCGTCTTGGCCGGACCGGCGTAATAGATCGGATGATCCTTCATGTATTGCGGCAAGCCCTCGCCGCGGTCGAGCCGCTCCTGCAGGCGCGCGTGCGCGATGTCGCGCGCGACGATCAGCGTGCCGCTCAATGCGAGGCGCGTCTTGATCGGGTATTGCGACAGGGTCCGCCGCACCTCGTCCATCGGCCGCGACAGGTTGATCCGCACGACCTCGCCCCCCAGCGTGGCCTCGTCGACATCCGGCAGGAAACGCGCCGGGTTCGTTTCCAATTCCTCAAGAAATACCCCATCGGCGGTGATCTTGCCAAGAATCTGCCGGTCGGCCGAGCATGACACGCCGATGCCGATCGGCAGGCTGGCGCCGTGGCGCGGCAGGCGGATGACGCGCACGTCGTGGCAGAAATACTTGCCGCCGAATTGCGCGCCGATGCCGAGGCGGCGCGTCAATTCCAGGACCTCGGCCTCCAAATCGCGGTCGCGATAGGCCTGACCGAATTTGTTGCCGGCGGCCGGCAGGCTGTCGAGATAGCGGCAGCTCGCGAGCTTCACGGTCTTCAGCGTGAGCTCCGCCGAGGTGCCGCCGATGACGATCGCCAGGTGATAGGGCGGGCAGGCGGCGGTGCCGAGCGTGCGAACCTTATCGTCGATGAATTTCAACAGCGATTTCGGGTTCAGCACCGCCTTCGTCTGCTGATAGAGAAAGCTCTTGTTGGCCGAGCCGCCGCCCTTGGCGATAAACAGAAAATGATATTCGTCGCCCGGCTCGGCATAGAGTTCAATCTGCGCCGGCAGATTGTCGCCGGTGTTGACCTCCTCGTACATCGACAGCGGCGCCAACTGGCTGTAGCGCAGGTTGGTCTCGGTAAAGGTGCGGCGGATGCCTTCGGAGATCGCCGCGGCATCGTCGGCGCCGGTCCACACCCGCTCGCCCTTTTTGCCCATGACGATCGCGGTGCCGGTGTCCTGGCACATCGGCAGGACCTTGCCGGCCGCGATATTGGCGTTTTTGAGGAAATCGAAGGCGACAAACCTGTCGTTCGCCGAGGCTTCGGGGTCGTCGAGGATGGCCCGGAGCTGCGCGAGATGGCCGGGCCGCAAAAGATGCGCGCTATCGACAAAGGCCTGGCGAGCCAGCAGCGTCAGCGCCTCTGGCGCGATCCTGACGACACGCTCGCCATCAAAAGAACCGGTTGAAACGTAATCGCCGGTCAGCTTTCGGTACGGCGCATCATCGGCGCCCAAGGGAAACAATTCATGGAATTCCGCGCTCATGCCACTCTCTCCAACGGCTCAGCGGGGCAGCATCTTCCTTTGCGCCGGCGGGTCAAGCGCCGGCGCGCAACGGGCCGCGGCAAAGGCGGTTACGCGCCGAAGACGGCGCGGCGAACCTCGATGTGCTCGGCGTCGGGTGTGGCCGGTTGCGCGGGCTGCGACGGCCCGACCGTTTCGGTCACCGTGAACGGGTCGCTGCGGATGTCCCAATAGCGGCCGTGGCCCCAGATCGCGACGCCGCCACCCTTGCCGTCTTCGTAATAGCCGTCGCGCAATTCGATGATCTGCCGGCCGGCGGCGCGCAGCACCGTAACCGCCCCGGCCTCGCCGACGCAGAAGAAGTCGGTTTTGCCCGCGGCGTCCGGCAGGGCCGCAGGGGTCGGACGGGCGAGCTTGACCGCGATGCCGGGCGCCTCCGGCGGCGCGCCGGCGCTGCGCACGATGACCATCATGGCGTCAGGCGGCGGGCGCCATCAGCCGCCAATACCATTCGCAGAAGTCGCGGCCGAGCGGCGCGGCGGCGATCGCGTCGTTGTCGTCGCGCAGCCTGTCGCCGAGCGGATCGGCCTCGCCGGTCGCCGCAGCGCCGGCGCGCGGTATCTCGACAACCTCGATTTCGCATTGGGCCGGAAAGCGGGGGTTGAGGCGGACGAGCGCGGCGTCGCCGTCGCGCAGCGCGACAAAGCTCAACGGCCCAAGCTCGACGACCGCGTCGCAACCGTCGCCGAATGCCAAGCCTGGCGACTCCCACAGAAACTGGCGCACGCGCTTCCAATTCGCCGTCGTCTTGTAGGACTGGCGGCGGCCGACCGCGCGCTCGCCGAGATCGGGCAGCGCGCCCAGTTCGATCGATCCGGCCGGCGGCGCCTCGGGCGCAACGTGCGACAGATCGACGAGGATCAGCCCGCGGTCGATGCGCATCGGATAACGCGGCAGCCGGAAACGCGAGCGGTCGGTCATCTGCGGCCGCAGCAAGGGATCGGTCAGCAACCCGTCGAGCGCATAGGACCAGCCGTGATAGACGCAATAGAGGTGCTCGGCATTGCCGGCCTCCGCCTCGCACACGCGATAACCGGCGTGCAGGCAGGCGTTGCGCAGTGCGTGGATGCTGTCCGCCGCTTCACGCACGACGACGACTGAGCGGGCGCCGACATCGGCGCGCACATAATCGCCGTCGGCCGTGAGCCGGCTGGCATGATCGACCGCAAGCCACGGCTGCGTGAAGATCTGCGCCAGTTCGGCGGCGAACACGTCGTAGGCCTCGAACAGTTCGGGGCCGGGTGCGATCTCGCCTCCCGCGTCAACCTGCTCGCCCATCGCCTTGATGCTGTCGGGAAGCGCCATCTCC
>DATJUL010000307.1:0-4710 GCA_035502295.1 Allostellaceae bacterium
GTCGGGGAAGTTGAAACGCACGCCGGCCGTCAGCTCCGCGACATCGAGGTCGAGCCGGGTGAAGCTGAGATAGCGGTTGGCATAACCCACGCTGTCGATCTCGAACGTGTCCCGGTTCTGGGTGCCGAGATCGTAGCTGTATCGGGCGGCGCCCGTGGTGAAGAAATTCTCGTCGCCCGCCTTGACGAACTCGCTCGTCAGCGGAATCAGAAGACCGGGGACCAGCGAGGTACACACGGAGCAACCGGGCGCCAGATTGGCATCCGACTGGTATTGCACGCCGGCGGAAACGTAGCCGGTAAAATGCTGCGTGGAACTGAGGTCGGCGATTCGCTGGAGATAGCTCTCGACGCGCGCCCGGACGTCGGGCGGCGGATGCGCCGCCAGCACCTTGTCGAAATACGCGCGGGAGATCGCGTACGATCCCATCCGGAAATAAAGGGCGCCGAGTTCGAGCTTCACCCGCGGCAGATTGGGATTGAACAAAAGCATTCGTTCGAGCGCCGACACCGCCTCCTCGTTGTCGCCAAGTTGGGCGGAGATATCGGCATAGGCGAACGTCGCGTCGAGGTTCGCCGGATTTTTCAGCATCAGTTGGAACAGCGCTTCCTTCTTCGCCTCCAACGCAGCGCGCTCGGCCGGCGACAAAAGCTGCTGCGCCGACGCCGAGCGGGGCGGCAGCAGCAGCGCCGCCAGCGCCAGGATCAGGACGAGCAGCCGCCGCACCACGGCTCCAACGTCGATCGCTTGCCTCGAGTTGGCCGACACCCCGCCCCCGTCGCGCGCTCTGCCGCTCGCCAGCCTATCTAACCCGCGGTTGTTGCGCAACGCGCCAGTGGCTTTCCGGAACGCGGCGCCGTTCCTTGGCGCGGCTCGCGCCGGGCGGCACGGGGACTTGTGGCTCCGGGCGCGGCGGAGCAAGCTGTCCGCGCTCGGGATTTGGGGCATCGCGCAGGAGGCATCGCGGTGGACGGAAGCTGCTACGACGCGCTGGAGATGCGCGACCCGGCGGAGCGCGAAGCGGCGCTGATGGCGGCGTTGCCGCGAATCATCGCAACCGCCAAGGAACGCGCCCCCGCCTACCGCGAGCGGCTCGCCGCGGTCCGCCCCGAGGACATCGCCGACCGCCGCGCGCTGGCCCGGCTGCCGCTGACCCGCAAATCGGAATTGATCGAGCTGCAGCGCAAGAACCCGCCGTTCGGCGGACTGGCCGCACTGTCGCCGGGCGCGGCGGCGCGAGTCTTCGCGTCGCCCGGTCCGATCTACGAATTGGAGCCGCGGCGCCCCGATTTCTTCCGCATGGCGCGGGCGCTTTACGCCGCCGGCTTTCGCAGCGGCGATCTGGTTTACAACACCTTTTCCTATCACCTGACCCCGGCCGGGGCGATGGTGGAGAGCGCCGCCGCCGCGCTCGGCTGTCCGGTCGTGCCGGCCGGCACCGGCCAGACCGAATTGCAGCTGCGCACGATCGCTGATCTCAAACCGTCGGCCTATGTCGGCACGCCGTCTTTTCTGAAGATCCTGCTCGACCGCGCCGCCGAGCAGGGCGGCGGTATCGGGTCGATCAACAAGGCGATGGTCGGGGCCGAAGCGTTTCCGTCGGCGTTGCGCCGCGAGTTCAAGTCCCATGGCATCGCCGCGCTGCAATGTTACGGCACCGCCGATCTCGGCCTCATCGCCTATGAGAGCGTCGCGCCCGACGGTTCGGTGTGCGACGGCATGCTGCTTGACGAGGGCGTCATCGTCGAACTGGTGCATCCCGGCACCGGCGAGCCGGTGCCGCCGGGCGAGGTCGGCGAGGTTGTCGTCACGACGCTGACCCCGGAATACCCGCTGATTCGCTTTGCCACCGGCGATCTGTCGGCCCTCCTCGGCGGCCCGAGCCCCTGCGGCCGCACCAACCAGCGCATTCGCGGCTGGCTCGGGCGCGCCGACCAGTCGGTCAAGGTGCGCGGCATGTTCGTCCATCCGCCGCAGGTGGCCGAGATCGTGCGCCGTCATCCCTCGATCGTCCGCGCGCGCCTCGTCATCGACCGGGTGGACGGCGCCGACCGCATGACGCTGTGCGTCGAGACGCGCGAGCCGCCCGAACCGGAGGCCGCGTTCGCCGCCACCATGCAGGCCGTCACCAAGCTGCGCGGCGGCGTCGAGCGGGTTTCGGCGGGTAATCTGCCGAATGACGGCAAGCTCATCGAAGACCGCCGGCCGATCGGCTGAGAAACATCATCGAAATGCCCCAATTTCTGCCAACGACGGTCCCAATTCGCGGCGATGTTCGGCAGCGTAGGGTTCATCCTTACAGGTTTGTCCCCCAAACCTCCGCTCCGGCCGATGCTGTCGGCCGGACGGTCAGCGGCTCCGGAACTCCCCCTCCGGAGCCGCTTTTTTGCCCGCCGCCACCGTAGGTTCGAGCCAGCGGCATGCAGCGCAGTTTTGTCGAGTGCGGGGATTTGGCGGGCGAGGGGCTGGCGTGCCGGCGCGGTGAGCGCCTGGTGTTTGCCCGGCTCGACTTTCGCCTCGCCGCCGGCGAGGCGCTGCTGCTGACCGGCGCCAACGGCAGCGGCAAGTCGAGCCTCTTGCGCCTCTTGGCCGGGCTGCTCGCGCCGGCCGCCGGGCATCTGTCGTGGGGCGGCCGGCCGCTCGCGCGCGACCCTGCGGCGTGGCATGCCGCGCTGCATTACGTCGGTCATCTCGATGCGACCAAGCCGGCGCTGTCGCCGCGCGAGATGCTCCTTGACTGGGCGGCGCTGCGCAATCCGGCCGCCGCGTCGGCGATCACGGCGGCGCTCGCCGCGTTCGGCCTGGCTTCCGTCGCCGATTGGCCGTGCCGCTGGCTGTCGGCCGGGCAGCGGCGACGCCTCGCGCTCGCCCGCCTCCTCGCCGCGCCGGCGCCGATCTGGCTGCTCGACGAACCGACCGCGGCGCTCGACAGCGACGGCGAGGCGCGCCTCGCCGCGGCGATCGCCGAGCATCGCGGCCGCGGCGGCCGCGTGGCGGTCGCGACCCACCAGCCGCTCGACCTCGCCGCGGCGCACGAAATCAGGCTCGACGCCTATGCCGCATCGCCCGAGGACGCGCTCTCTGCGCTGTGGTGATGGCGGCATTCTTCGGTCTGCTCCGGCGGGATGTTCGGTTGTCGCTGCGGCAAGGCGGCGAACTCGGGCTGGTGCTCGGCTTTTTTGTGCTGACGGTGCTGCTGTTCCCGTTCGGCGTCGGGCCGGAGCCGCAGGTACTCGGGCGGATCGCCGCCGGGATCATCTGGGCGGCGGCCCTGCTCGCGGCGGTCTTGAGCCTCGACCGGCTGTTCGCCGCCGACTACGCCGATGGCGGGCTCGACCTGATCGCACTGTCGTCGATGCCGCTCGAATTGGCGGTGCTGGCCAAGGTCGCGGCGCACTGGCTGACGACCGGCCTGCCGCTGGTGCTGACCAGCCCGCTCTTGGCGGTGTTTGTCGATCTCGACCCGCCAGCGATCCCGATGCTGATGCTGAGCCTCTTGCTCGGCACGCCGACCCTGAGCCTCTTGGGCGCGATCGCGGCAGCGCTGACCCTGGGGGCGCGGCGCGCCGGCGTCCTGGTGGCGCTGCTGGTGCTGCCGCTCTACCTGCCCCCGTTGATCTTCGGCACCGCCGCGGTCGAAGCCGTGCTGACCGGCCAGAGCGCGCGGGGCGACCTCTTGCTGCTCGGCGCGATGACGCTGGTGGCGCTGCCGCTGGCGCCGTGGGCAACCGCTGCGGCGCTGCGCCAATCGCTCGAATAGGCTGGACTACCGCGGCGTCGGCGTGACGGCCAGCGCCCAGGCGTACCAGTCGAGCGGCGCGGCGCCCGGCGGCGGCGGCTCTCCGCCGGCAAAATCCGGGGCGCGCCGGGCGGCGGCCGCGGCAAGCCCGGTGCGGCCGGCGAGCACGGCATCGCCGGCGATGAATGCCGCCTCGGCAAGCTGCCGCGCCGGGCTGTCGCCGAGCCGCGCGAGCGCACTCTCGGCGCCGGCAAAATCGCGCACCGCGAAACAGTGCGCCGGGTCGATGCCGGCCTGCGCCAGCGCGGCAATCCGGTTGACCGCAGTTGCCCCGTAGTGCGCAAATTGCTGTAATCTGTTCACCCGACGGGGCGACCGGGAGGCAGAAAATGGTAGAAGAAAATGAAGCGGCTACGTTCGAGAACCAGCCGGGACTTCCAATTACGCTCACGCGCCGATTTTGAACCATCACCCGATTTAGAAGACGCGAAATCGTCGCTCGACAGCGAAAGAACCGCATTCTTCAGGATTTGCCACGATTTGGGTCGCGGTTTGGCCACCCTCGGGCACGGCATGGAACACGGTTAACCATTGGTAGACGACATTCTGATAGGGGTGATCGGCGACGCGTTCCCCCTCCATCGCTTGCCGGCACCCGAAACCGAGAGCATGCACGAACCCCCTGGCCACGGCGATGGCACCCTGCCCCGGCTGCTGAACCGCGAGGTCGTTCGCAGCGAGCGGCGCCGCGTACTCGTCCTCGCTTGCATGCTGAGCGTCATTCTCACCCTCATCCTTCTTCTCATCGTCCTCGCGCCGGGCCTCGTCAGGTCGATCTTCCATGGCCGGATACCGGTGCGCATGGCGCTGGCGGCGTTCCTGCCCTTCATCGGCTATGAGATCTTTGCAGCCGGGTTGCTCACGGTGCTGGTTCGGCGCGGCCGCAGCTTTCCGATTGTCGGGCGCTATGC
>DATJUL010000308.1:0-2208 GCA_035502295.1 Allostellaceae bacterium
GCATCGCCCGCCGCCGACGCGCTCGGCCGCGCCGGCGTCGCGGGGGCCGTCGATAACCATTTCTGGCAGCGCTTTGGCGCCGCGATCATGCTGACGATGATCGGCGGCAGTCTGCAGGCCGGCGCCAACGCCATTCCGACCGGCAGCGGCAACACGTATTTCGAGTTCCTGCAGCCCAACGCGAACCAGATCGCCAACACCGCGCTCGAAGCGACGATCAACATCCCGCCGACGCTGCGCAAGAACCAGGGCGACAACGTCTCGATCTTTGTCGCCCGCGACCTGAATTTCTACCAGGTCTACAGGCTCGAGCTGACGTCATCGCCGGACCAGGGCGCTGGCCGGCTATGAACGACGTTGCGCCGATCCGCGCAATCGAGAGCCCGGCCGCGCCGCTGCTGCGGCATCTCTTGTCGCCGATCGAGCCGTTTCTGTCGGACCCGGCAACCGAGGAGGTCGCGATCAACCGTCCGGGCGAAGCCTGGGTGCGGCAGCGCGGCCGTTTCGCGCGTCACGAGGTGCCGCTCGACCTGGCCGAACTCGAAGAGATTGCCGTCCTCGCCGGCTCGCTGCGACGGCAGGAAGTCGGCGGGGCGAATCCGCTCTGCGCAACCGAACTGCCGGGCGGCGAGCGCTTGCAGATCTGCCTGCCGCCGGCGGTGCCGGTCGGCACCGTCAGCCTGACCATCCGCAAGCCGGGGGCCGTCGTCGCGCCGATCTCGGCAGTCTCCAGCCGCTACCGGGTCGCAGGCTGGAACTGCTGGGCCCGCAACAAGGTGGCGCGGGACCACGGCGATCTCCTCGCGTTGTTCGATGCCGGCGAAATCGAGGCGTTCCTCGCCGCCGCGGTTCGCGCGCGGCTGACGACGCTGCTGTGCGGCGCGACGGGCAGCGGCAAGACGACGATGTCGAAGACGTTGATCTCGGCAATCGACCCGGCCGAGCGGATCATCACGATTGAGGACACGCTCGAACTTGTGATCCCGCAGCCCAACCACGCGCGGCTCCTCTACAGCAAGGACAACCTTTCGGGCGCGCGGATCGACGCCGAGGCATTGCTGCAGGCGAGCTTGCGCATGCGCCCGGACCGGGTGCTGTTGCAGGAATTGCGCGACGACGCAGCCTGGACCTACGTCAACGAGGTCGTCTCCGGCCATCCCGGCTCGATCACGACGATCCACGGTGAAGACGGCAGCCAAGCCTTCAAGCGCCTGTTCGCTCTCGTCAAGGACTCGGCCAAGGGCGCGCAGTGGGACGACCGGACGCTGATCGACCTGCCGGCGGCGGCGGTCGACCTGATCATCCCGTTCGAGAATTCCGGCGCGACCTACCGGATCGGCAACGTGTGGTTTGCCGCCGATGCCGCGCGTCGCGGCGAGACCGCGGCTGATCTCCTGAGGCATTTGTGATGCGGACAATCCCAGCCCTGCGGTTTGCGGCCGGCGTCGTGTTTTCGCTCGCATCGTTCACCGCGCTGTCCTCGATCATCTTCCTGGCTGGCACCGGGCTGCTGCCGCAGTTTCCGCACCCGTTCTGGCAGTGGTGGCTCTATCTGTTCGAGGCGGGCGGCAACCCGGTCGTGCGGCACTGGCTGCTGGTGAGTGGAATTCCGGGCGGTTCGGTCCCGCTGCTTGCCGGGTTTGCTCTCGTGTTTCGCGGCCGCGCCGTCCGAGGCTGGACCCTGCGCCGCGACCACCCGCCGGCGCAGCCGGTCGCCGAGCCGATCCGCAGCCCGACCGACAATCACGGCCACGCCCGCTGGATGACCTTCGCCGAGGCGCGCGATCTCTGGCCTGGTTGATCCGTGCGCCGAAGGTTCGACGCACTCGCTGATGATCGCCGGATCGGGATCGTTCAAGACGGTCAGCGCCGTCTCGACGTTGCCGACCTGGACCGGCTCGGCGGTCGTGCTCGCCCCGTCGGCGGAGTTGGGGCCGATGCTCGCCGCCGATCGGAAACACATCGGCCACCGCGTGTTCGTGCTCCATCCGAACACCGCGCATGAGGTCGGCTTCAACGTCCTCGACTGGATCGATCCCTCCTCGCCCATGGCCGAAACCGATGTCCGCGCTGTCGTCGATTGGGTGTGCGGCGATCTCGCGCGCGACGATGCCAACGCCGATTTCTTCAAGAGCCGCGGCAAGGCGCTTGTCACCTGCCTCCTCGCCCACATGCTGTGGGATGACGATCTCGCGCCGGAACTGAAGA
>DATJUL010000309.1:0-7756 GCA_035502295.1 Allostellaceae bacterium
CTTCGCCGAGTTCGCACGCTCGGCGATCCTATCGGCCGAGCAGGGCGCCTACGAGTACGGCAACGGCGTGTGGTTCCCCGACGGCCGGCCGCTGGTGGCGCTGCGCGCCGCGCTGCCGGTGTGGTTCCCGCGCGTCAACGAGATCATCCGGCTGCTCGGCTCGCATAACCATTTCACCGCGCCGAGCGCCGCACAGTTCGCCGATCCGACGCTGCGGCCGTTGCTCGACAAGTACCTGCCGGGCGCCGGCGGCGTGAGCGCCGAGCAGCGCGCGCGCATCTTCCGCCTCGCCTGGGACTATGCCGGCGGCGCGCTCGCCAGCCGCAACGAGCAATACGAGCGCTTCTATCTGGGCTCGGCCGGGCGCAACCAGGCGAACGGGCATCTCTACTCGGACCGCACCCGTGCCAACCGGCTTGTCGACCGCTTTCTCAACGAGGACGTGCCGGAGCTGCGGCGGGAGCCGCCGCGCGAAGGATTGCGCGCCGCTGGCTGAAGCGGGAGAAGCTAGAGAGGCGCACAACGCGTCGAAGGGTCGATCAGGGAGAGGCGGGCGTCATGGCGGAAGCGACGCAGTTGGTGGTGATCGTCGGCGCCACCGGCACGATCTGCGAGCGACTGCAGCGCACCGGGCTCGCGGTGATCGCCGTCGGCCAGACGTCATTACCCGATCAACCTTGTCGCTGGACTATCGGCGCCGGCGCGGCCTACCGTGACGGAGCCGGCGCTGCCATCGCGTAACCATCCAAAAGGGAGATCGTCGAGATGAGTGTGCTGGAAGGGCCGAGAAGAGAGCTGCGCCACGTCGTTTTTGGCGGCAGCGCCTATTGGGCCGAGTATCGCGAGGGCGAGCTTTATCTCGGCGATGGGCGCGTGGTCTCGGAGCGCGCGGTGCAGCATCTGCCGCCGTGTTCGCCGACGAAGATCCTGTGTGTCCATCTCAACTACCGCTCACGCCTCTATGAGTTCACCGGCGGCGACAAGCCGCCGCCGACCCCGACCTATTTCCAGAAGCCGGTCACCGCGCTCAACGCGCATGGCGCCGAGCTGGTGCGGCCGGAGGGGTGCAAGTACCTGAATTATGAGGGAGAAGTCGCGGCGGTGATCGGCAAGGTCACGCGCAACATCGGCCGCGACGAGGTGTGGGACCGTCTCGCCGGATTCGCCGTCGCCAACGATGTCGGTCTCCAGGACATGCGCGACACCGACGCTGGCTCCATGCTGCGCGTCAAGGGGCCGGACGGTTTCTGTCCCATCGGACCCGGCCTGGTTTCTGGCGTCGACGTCCGAAAATCGATCCTGCGCACCTACCGCAATGGCAAGCTCGTGCAGGAGGGCGCCCTCGGGGAGATGCTCTTCGGCATCGACTACCTGATCGCTGACCTGGCGCGCCACATCACCTTGTTGCCTGGCGACATCATCCTCACCGGTACACCGGCGAATTCGCGCCCGATGGATGTGGGCGACCTGATCGAGGTCGAGGTGAGCGAGCTTGGCCGGCTCGGCAACCGCGTGGTGTCGGCGCCGGCCTCGCGCGAAGCGGTCGGCCACCAGCCGACGGATACGGAATCGGTTCGCCGCGTTGCCCTCGGCAATGACGAGCGGCTGCCGCCGAACATCAAGGCGGGAGGATGAGGACGCTTTAGAGAAAAAAGTAAGTCCGGTCGCAACGTCGACCGCGACGAACGAAAGGCAGGGAGGAGACAATGAGGAAGGCCGTCAGCCGTCGACAGGTCTTGCAGGGGGCAGCAGCTGCCGGAGTTGCGGCGGCGTCAGCACCGCTACCGTTGCGAACCGCTTTTGCGGTGCCCGAAACCGTCAAGATCGGCCTTGTCGGGCCCAAGACCGGCGCGCTGGCGCTGTTCTATGAGGAGATGTCCTGGGCGATCGAACACGTTAAAAAGGCCACCGGCCATGCGATTACGATCAACGGCACCAAGCACCCGCTCGAAATCGTCGTCAAGGACAGCCAGTCGAATCCGAACCGCGCATCCGAGGTGGCCCAGGAGCTGATCCTCAACGACAAGGTGCACATTGTCACCGCCTTCGCTACGCCGGAGACCGTCAACCCGGTCTCGGACCAGTGCGAGGTCAACGGCATGCCGTGCGTCACCAACGACGATCCGCTCGAATCCTATTTCTTCGGACGCAAGGGCGATCCCAAGAAACCCTTCGAATGGACCTACAATTTCTTCTTCAGCGGCGCGGAAGCGACGCAAGGGATCTTGGGCGCCTGGATGCGCGTCAAGACCAATCGCAATCTCGGCGTGCTGTGGGCCAATGACGATGACGGCCGCACTTTCGCCAAGGTGATGCCACCGGTGTTCAAGGAGGCAGGCCTCAACCTGATCGACCCGGGCCGCTTCGACCTGCCGTCGAGCGACTACACGCCAGAGATCACGACGTTCAAGGCGGCCAATGTCGAGATCGCCTTTAGCGTCATCCCGGGACCGGACTTCACCATCTTCTGGAATCAATGCGCCCAGCAGAACTTCAAGCCGAAGATCGTCACCGCCGGCAAAGTCGGCGAGTTCCCGCAGGGCATGTATCCCTATGGCGACCGTGCGATCAACATGGTCACCGAGGTCTGGTGGTCGCGCTACCACCCGTTCTCCTCGAGCCTGACGCGGCAGAGCTCGCGCGAGTTGGCCGAGGCTTATGAGAAGGATGCCAAGCAGCAGGCGTCGATGGGGTTGGGCTTCCGCCATTCGCTGCTCGAGGTCCCGATCGCGGCCTTGAAGAAGACGCAGAAGCTCGACGACCCGGCAGCGATCCGCGATGCCATCCGCGACAACGCCTTCAACACGATCGTCGGCCCGGTCGACTTCAAGAAGGGGCCATTCCCCAATACCAGCCTCACCCCGATCGTCGCCGGACAGTGGCGCAAGGGCACGAAGTGGCCCCTGGAGCTGGTGATCGTCGACAACAAGCTGGCGCCGGAAGTTCCGGTCGGCGGTCAGCCGGAGCCGATGCCGTACGGCTGATGCTTTCCGATCGAGAGGGTACGGCGGGATGAAGGCGATGCTGGAACTCGCGGCGGTGTCCCGCAGGTTCGGCGGACTGACCGTCATCGATCGGGTCGATTTCTCGGTCGGAGAAGGCGAGATCGTCGGAATTCTCGGGCCGAACGGCGCCGGCAAGACGACGCTCTTCAACATGATCGCCGGCGTCCTGTCGCCGAGCTCCGGCCGCATTCTCTTCGGCGAGCGCGACATCACCGGGATCCGGGCGTGGGGCCGTTGCCGTCTCGGTATTGGCCGCACCTATCAGGTGCCGAGGCCCTTCACCCATATGACCGTGTTCGAGAATGTGCTCGTTGCGGCGACGCATGGCGCGCGGCTGCCGCTGCCGCGCGCGCGTGGCGAAGCCGAGACCGTGCTGGAGCGCGTCGGCCTCGCCGATCGCGCCATGGTCACCGCGGGACGCCTTGGCCTGCTCGACATGAAGCAGCTCGAATTGGCGAAGGCGCTGGCCATGCGACCGCGGCTGCTCCTGCTCGACGAGATCGCCGGCGGCCTCACCGAGGCGGAATGCGAGGTCCTGCTCGGCATGATCGGAGAGGTGCATGAGAGCGGCGTAACCATCATCTGGATCGAGCACGTGATCCAGGCGCTCAGACGTCTCGTCACGCGGCTCGCCGTGCTGGCCGGCGGCGGCTTCATTGCCGCCGGCAAACCATACGAGGTGCTGGCCGACGCCCGCGTCAAGGCGGCCTATCTGGGGACGTGAGGTGATCACGGGCACGGCACCGGAGCCGCTCCTCACCCTCAGCGGTGTCTGCGTATTTTACGGCAACTTTCGCGCCATCGACCAAATCGACATTGCCGTGGGCGCCGGCGAAATCGTTTCAATCATCGGCGCCAACGGCGCGGGCAAGACGACGCTCCTCAAGGCGATCATCGGCCAGGCCGATCGAGTAGAGGGGCGGATCTGCTTTGCCGGCGCCGAAATCCTCGGCAGTACCACCGCGGCGATCGTCCGGTCCGGCATCATGCTGGTCCCGGAGGGCCGTCGCCTGTTCCCGTCGCTCACCGTCGAGGAGAACCTGCAGCTCGGCTGGGAAGTCGGGCGACGCGGCCAGATCGGGTTCGATGACGTCTTCCGGCTCTTCCCGGTCCTGCGGGAACAGCGCCGGCAGCGCGCGGGATGGCTCTCGGGGGGCCAGCAGCAGATGGTCGCACTCGGCCGAGCGCTGCTCGCCAACCCGCGCCTGCTGCTGTGCGACGAAATCAGCCTCGGCCTTGCGCCGCAGGTCGTGGCGGAGCTCTATGCCCTCATTCCCGCCATCAAGGCGCGCGGCATCGGCATCCTGATCGTCGAGCAGGACCTCGAGCGATCGCTCTCGGTCGCGGACCGCTTCTATTGCCTTCTCGAGGGGCGCGTGTCGCTTGCAGGCCGCCCGGCCGAGGTGACCCGCGAGACGGTCATCCGCCACTATTTCGGCCTGTGAAGGAGCATGCTGGTGCCGTGGATCAATCAGCTGCTGCAAGGCATCCTGCTCGGCGGGCTCTATACCATGTTCGCGACCGGCCTGTCGCTGTCGGCGGGCGTGATGCGCTTCGTCAACATCGCCCATGGAGACTTCATCGTCCTTGCGTGCTTTGCCTTGCTGGTCCTCACCACGGCGCTCGGCCTCAATCCGGTGGTGGCGACGTTGATCGTGCTTCCCTTGGCCTTTCTGTTCGGCTTCGGGCTGCAGCGCTTCCTGCTGCAGCGCGTGGTCGGCCAGAAC
This sequence comes from Allostellaceae bacterium, assembly GCA_035502295.1. Classification (GTDB taxonomy): domain Bacteria; phylum Pseudomonadota; class Alphaproteobacteria; order ATCC43930; family CGMCC-115725; genus DATARH01. The sequence goes on from DATJUL010000309.1 coordinate 4,733, forward strand.
GTGCTGCTGGTGATCCTGGTGACCTTCGGGCTCTCCATCATCATCGAGAACGGGCTCCTGGAAGGGTTCGGTGCCGACACGCGCAAGGTGTCGGGCGGCTGGCTGGAAACAGCGACGGTGGCGCTTGGGCACGGGATCAATGTCGGCCTGTTCCAGGTGCTCACCTTCATTGCCGCTGTGGCACTCGTCGCCGTCCTCGACTTCCTGCTCTACCGCACCGGCATCGGCGCCAAGATCCGCGCAGTGTCTGACGACGTCGCCGCCGCCGACCTGATCGGCCTCTCCTCGGGCCGCATCTATGCGATCGCCATGGGCATCTCGTTCGTCACCGTCGGGATCGCCGCCGGTTTCATGTCGGTCTGGACCAATTTCGATCCGGCCTCCGGCCCCACTCGGCTGCTGATCGCATTCGAGGTCGTAGTACTGGGCGGGCTCGGCAGCCTCTGGGGGTCGCTCGCCGGCGGCATCGTGCTCGGTATTGCGCAGTCGATCGGCGGGCAATGGGACATCACCTGGCAGATGCTGGCCGGCCATATCATTTTTCTCCTCGTCCTGGCGGTCCGGCCGCAGGGCCTCTTTCCCAGGTATTGACCGATGCGCTCTGCCTCCCGGTTGAGCTTGATCCTTGCCCGCCTGGTGTGCGCCGCCGCCGTCGTGGCTGCAGCTGCGGCGCCGTTGCTGCTGAGCCAGAATGATGTCGTGCTGCTGACCGAGTTCATGTCGATGCTGGTGCTGGCGATCATGTGGAACCTGCTCGCCGGCTATGCCGATATCGTCACCGTCGGCCAGCACGCCTTCGTTGGCGTCGGAGCCTACGCATTCTTCGGCTTCACTGCGCTCACGGGGCTCAATCCCTACGTTTCGATCCCGCTCGCCGGGCTTGCCGCGCTGGCCATCGCGGTACCGGCAATGGTCCTGGTGTTCCGCCTGCGCACCGCCTATCTCGCGATCGGCACCTGGGTGGTCGCCGAGGTGCTGATGCTCATCGCCGGCAAGCTCGACGCGTTCGGTGGCGGCTCCGGCACGAGCTTGCCGATCTCGATCGTGCTGTCGTTCGGCCGGGCGCGCGGCGACCGGCTGGCGGTGATCTATTGGCTCGCCTTCGCGCTCGCGGCGGCGGCGATGCTGGCGACATACGTGCTGCTGCGTTCGCGCATCGGCGTCGGGCTGACGGCGATGCGCGACAATGAAGAGGGCGCCGCCGCGGTCGGCGTCAACGTCACCTACGCCCGCATCCTGTGCTTTCTCGGGACCGCGCCGTTCCTCGGGATGGCAGGCGCCATCATCACGCTGCAGAAGCTGCGCATTGCGCCGCCTGCCTCCTTTAGCATTACCGACTGGACGGTCTTCGTCATCTTCAACGTCGTGATCGGCGGCATCGGCAGCTTCGAAGGGCCGATCATTGGCACCATCGTCTATTTCGTGCTGCGCCAGTACCTGTCCGGCCTCGGCCCCGTGCACCTCATTCTGCTGGGGAGCTTTTCCATCATCACCATCCTGGTCGAGCGCCGTGGCCTGTGGGGTCTGGCGCGACGGATGCTGGATGACGATTTGCTGCCAATCGCCCACAAGCCGTCGCCGGCGTTTCGTGCTAATGCCCTGCCGTTGCGGGCCGCCAGGCGCTAGATTTACTGATTGGCGTTGGGTTCCAGAGGAGACGCGTCGCTGGAGGCCGACGCCGCGTTTCTGGTCGGCGATCGACCGCCGATCCGGTTCCGCTCGAGCCGGCCAGGACCGAAGCGCCGTGGCCGGGGTTCCGGGTCGCTTCGGAAGGGGTCGAAGACATGCCCGCCCACTACAGACCCGATCAAGGGATCGGACCGACGGTCTTGCTATGCCACGGCTTTCCCGAGGACTTCCGTTATTGGCACGAAGCCGAAGTGCGGATCGCCTACCTCTCGGGAATACGGCCGGTCTGATCTGAAAGCCGACGCCGCTTTGCCGCCTTTTCCGCGGAGGCGCCAGGTTATCGCTCCTCTACGAGAGGAGGATGATCATGCTCAATCCGGGAAGTACATGCGATCAGACGGCGCGTCCGATCCCATGGAATAAGGGAAAGTTGATCGGCGCCAAGCCGCCATTGCTCCTCAAGCACGTCTGGTCGATCCGCTCAAAGCTCAGAGTCGATGGCCGAATCCGAGACCTCGCCATGTTCAATCTGGCGATCGACAGCAAGCTCCGCGGCTGTGATGTGGTCAGCATCAAGGTCGAGGATATCGCCCCGCATGGCGTCGCGGTCGCTCGCGCCGGCGACCGGCAACGGAAAACCGGACGTACCGTCAAGTTTGAACTGACCGAGCAAACGCGGGAGGCCCTCGATGAGTACCTGAGGGCCTTCGGCAGAAAGCCCGGGAACTTCCTCTTCCCGAGCCGGCGCCATAAGGACCGGTGTATCACGACACGGCAATATGCACGCCTCGTCTCGGGTTGGATCGCAAGTATCGGTTTGGACCCAGGTTTTTTCGAGACGCATTCACTGCGTCGAACAAAGGCGACGCTTATGTACCGCCGTACGGGAAACCTGCGTGCCGTCCAGTTGCGGCTGGGCCACACCAAGATCGAGAGCACGGTGCGCTATCTCGGCATAGAGGTAGACGATGCTTTGGCAATCGCCGGACAGGTCGATGTCTGAACTACCTGGGCAGAGCGGACCAAGCTCTGCCCGCTCTTTGTGTGCCGAGCATGAACGACAGCTTGGAGGTGGAAGTCCTCTATCCAGCCTGATGGCGGCGAAGGATTAGCGAAGCGCAAGGGCGTCACCGTGAGGTGGGGTCTGAAAGAAGCGCGGAGCAAAGCCGCGGCCTGATGGACAAGAACCGGATAACGAGGCCTACCCGGCCGGACGAGCAGGCAAAGGACTGCGAAGTCCGGAGCCATCAAGGGCCGGGGTGGTAAATCCGGCGGGCGTGCGGTGAAGGCGGTCGGTCTTACCTCGGGAGGTCCACGCCGTGTCCGGCATCCCGGACTGAGCGGACGGCAACGTCCGTGATCGCGGCGGGGAAGTCAGCAGAGGGCATAGTAGGC
>DATJUL010000310.1:0-6438 GCA_035502295.1 Allostellaceae bacterium
CCATGCCCTCGTCGACGCCGGCGGCGTCGCGGTATTCCTGCACCGATTTGGCGCGCGGGTCGGTGTCCTTCAGGCTCTCGCCGTCGTAGACCCGCATCTTCGAATAGAGGTTGGAATTTTCGTGCGGCTTCAGCCGCGACAGCACGCAGAAGCGCGACAGGATATCGAGCGTCGACGGGGCGCATGGCGAACTCGACAGCTCGCTGTTCTGCAGCAGTTTTTCATAGATTTTGCGTTCTTCGGTGGCGCGCAGGCAATACGGCACCTTGATGACCGAGATGCGGTCGATGAAGGCTTCGTTGTTTTTGTTGTTCTTGAAGCTCTGCCATTCCGCCTCGTTGGAATGCGCCAGGATAATGCCCTGGTAGGGGATGCCGCCGATATTCTCGGTGCCGGCGTAGTTGCCCTCCTGCGTCGCGGTCAAGAGCGGGTGCAGCATCTTGATCGGCGCCTTGAACATCTCGACGAATTCCATCAGCCCCTGGGTCGTGCGGTTGAGCCCGCCCGAGAACGAATAGGCGTCGGGATCGTTCTGGCTGAACATCTCCAATTTGCGGATATCGACCTTGCCGACGAGCGAGGCGACATCCTGGTTGTTTTCGTCGCCCGGTTCGGTCTTGGCGACGCAAATCTGTTTGAGGCGCGACGGCTGCAGGCGCACCACGGTGAATTTCGTGATGTCGCCGCCGAGTTCCTCGAGCCGCTTCACCGCCCACGGCGAGATCGTGCCGGTCAGCCGCCGGCGCGGGACGCCATAGACCTTCTCGATCTCGGCGCCGAGCGTCGCGGGATCGAACAGCCCCAAGGGGCTCTCGAACACCGGGCTCACCTCGTCGCCGGCCTTCAGCACATAGACCGGCTCCTTCTCCATCAGCTGCTTAAGCCGCTCGGCGAGCGAGGACTTGCCGCCGCCGACCGGCCCCAGCAGATAGAGCACCTGCTTGCGCTCTTCGAGGCCCTGCGCGGCATGGCGGAAAAAGCCGACGATCCGCTCGATCGTGTCCTCCATGCCGAAAAAATCGTCGGCAAAGGCCGGATAGATCTTGATCGTCCGGTTCATGAAGATGCGGCCGAGGCGCGGGTCCTGCGCCGTATCGACCATGACCGGCTCGCCGATCGCCTTCAGCAGCCGCTCGGCCGCCCCCGCGTAAAACGCCGGGTCGTCCGAACAGGCGCGGAGGTAGTCCTCCAGCGAGTACTCAACCGCCCGCCGGTTTTCGTACATCCGCGAGTAAAGCCCGAAAATTCCTTCATCGAACCGCATTTTGCTCACCTCAATCGACAGCCCTGTCGACCGTTAACACTCTCGATCGTTCGCCCCGGCAAACGACGAGCCGCGCAAAAGGATCGCTTCGCGTGCGACACCAGCCGCTCCGCAGCGATGATTTTCGCGCATCGACGCCGCTCCGGCCCATCCCCGCCCAACGGGGCCCGCGCGCCGGCATCGCAATCAATATGCCAAAGCTTTGTGGCAACTCTACGGTTGATGCCGACAACCGCGGCGTGCGCCGCGCACGCCCGCCGCAGCGGCGCCGCGCGGCCGGCTTGCCCTGTTCGCCCATGCTCGGAAACCATCAACATGTTGTGGCCCCGTCGCTGATGCCTTCAGCATATATGATGCCGCCGCAAAATCCAAATAAGAATCTGGCGTCCCGAGGCGCCCGTTGCAAGCCGCGGCGGCGCGCTGTCCAGGCGGCGGATGGCGATCGTGACCCGGCGCCGGTTAGCGCGGCCTTTAGCCGCAGCGCCGGCGCGGCGCGCGGATACCGCCTCGCTGCCGCTTTAGGGGGCACGCGATGCGGCGTCCCAGGTCGGCGGCGGTGCGCGCCAGCCGGCGGCGAGCGCGGCGGCGAGGTCGGCGGCCATGCAGCCGTAGCCGCGATCGTTCATGTGTACGCCGTCGCGACCGATCATCTGCGGCGGATCGGCCGGACGCTCGGCCTGCCACGCGTGCATGATCTGGAAGCGGCGGAACAGCCCGACATGGGCGCGTTTTGCCGCGGCGGCGATGATCCGCTCCATCGCCTTGTACGCCGGCAAGGCAACGACGCGCGGCGCATATTGCAGGTCCATCAGCACGACATCGGCGTCATGCCGTTCGAGCCGCGCGATGCCGCGCGCGATCAGCGGCGCCTCGCCCTTCGGGTCGTGATGGTGCAGCACGGCGTTGGTGCCGAGCTGCCAGATCACCAGGTCGGGATGCAGGGGCAGCACGTCGCGGTCGAACCGCGCCAGCATCTGCGGCACCTCCTGGCCGCCGATGCCGCGATTGACAACATGCACCGCGACCGTCGGCAGCAGGCGGCGCAGGTCCGCCTGGAGCCGGCTCGGATAGCTGCGCTCGGGCGCGCTGGCGCCGACGCCGCTGGTCGACGACGAGCCGAGGGCGACGATCGTCAGGCGCCGGTCGCGCCTGATCTGCGCCGCCGCCCGGCCGAGAACCGCGCCGATGCCGGTCAGCGCCGGCGGCGCGGCGCAGCCGATCGCGGCGCCGGGCGAAATGGCGCTGCGGGATGCCGCCGCGCCGCCGGTGGGCGCGAGCAGGGCGGCGGCGAGGACCAGGCAAACCCTCCGCATGTCACTGCGCCGCGCGGCCGATCGCCTCGGCAAGCCGCCGCCCGATGCGATCGCAGACATTCGCCGCCAGCCGGTCGCGCGCGCCGCCGCTCGCCTCGTCGAGATCGAACATGTGCTGCTCGCTCCAAAAGCGACGCGGTGCACGGCATCGCGACACCGCTCGACATCGATGACCGCGTGGGTCATCTGCGAGAATTGCATATCGACCAGCTCACTGTCGATTGCCTGTTTTTTGAGCGGATCGATGCCTGTCTGAAGGGCCGTGGCAAAATCGTCAAGCTCGGCACCGCGCACCGCAGCCGGGTTCTGCGGTTCACTCTGCGGCTCCGCGGTCTCTCCCTGTCTCGGCCATTACCGGCCGCAGCGCCGGCGCGCGGTCGAGCACCCGGTACCAGTCGATCAACCAGGCGGTCAGCAGCATGATCAGAATGCCGATCGCGTTAACAACCAGTTGGTTGGGAATTCCGTAACCGTATTCGGACAGCGCGAAACGGCCAAGCGCCGACAACAGGATGCCGAGACAGAAAATCTCCAGCGATTGCTGGCCGCAGCGCACCAGCGGGCGGGCCCAGGCGCTGGCGAGAAAGCGGGCGTCGCCGCGCACGTGGATCGCGACGAGCACGACCAAGGCGCAGAACGGAACGAGGCGGATCGGCGACAGGTTGTTTTTGTCGGCCGGCCACAGCTCCTTGTGGAAAAGCGGCGGCACCACTTCCCAGAAGCCGTGCAGCGTCCAGCTGACGCGGATCACGACGGATGCGACGAAAATCGCCAGCGCCAGCGGGTAGACAAGGTGCGACAACCGGGCGAACCCGCCACCGTGCACCGCCCGGTGCGCCAGCACCGCGCCGGCGACGAAGAGGAATTGCCAGGCGAGCGGGTTGAAATACCAGACGCGGCCGGCCGGGTAGGCCGGCACCGCGAGGCCGAAAATCTGCACCGCAAGATAAAGCAGCAGGGAGGGCACGAAGACCAAGAGCCAATGCCGGCGCATCGCCAGCAGCACTGCGGGAAAAATCAGCAGCATGACGATGTAGGTCGGCAGGATGTCGAGAAACGCCGGCTGAAACTCCAGCGTCAGCGCCTTGATGACGGCGACGTATGGCTCGTCGAGAAAGGCGGCAATGCGCATCTCCTCGTTGTACATCGGGTTGTGAAAGGTCGCCGCGGTATACGACACCTCGGCGATGAACAGCACAAATAGAAAGACGTGCGCGACATAGAGCTGCCAGGCGCGCCGCCACACCTGCGCCGTCGCATAAATCGCCCCCTTGGTTGCGAGCCGGCGGCCATAGACCAGCGCGGCGGTAAATCCCGAAATAAAAATAAACACCTCGGCGGCATCGAACATCATGACGTTCTGCAGTGTAAAATAACTCAAGACGTTGTAAGGAATGTGGTCGATAAAGATGAAGATCAGCGCCAAGCCGCAAAAAAAAAATCGAGGCGCAGATCGCGTTGCCGGGACGGTTCAGGCACGGGGGCAAGGCTCCGCTGAAGCGCGTGCGGCTGAATATGGGGAGCCTTCGGCCGGCGGTCGATGCGCCGGCTCAGTCGAGGAGCGGGCGCAAGCGCGCGACCGCGATCGGCGCGCCTAATTCGGGCAGCTCCGCTTTATCGGCATGGATGGCATGCCCAAGTGCCGCCACGCTTGCCAGCCGCAACAAAATATGACAGTCTGTAACAGATCGTAACGCTCCGCACCTTGAACCTTTTGCGGCGAACCTTTGTGGCACGCGAGCCGGCTCCTGCCGGCTCGCTGCGTTTTGGGGGCGCCCGGATCAGCGCGCCGGCGGGCGTTCGCCGACAAATTGGGCGAGGCGGACGCCGTGGTCGGCGGCGATCATCTCGGCCGCCTTCTCGCCGATCATGATCGTCGGCGCGTTGGTATTGCCGCTGATGATGTTCGGCATGACGCTGGCGTCGGCGACGCGCAGCCCGCCGACGCCCTTCACCCGCAGCCGCGGATCGACGACATCGCCGATGCGGCAGGTACAGGTCGGGTGATAGACGGTCAGCGAAAAGTGCAGCGCAAAATCTTCGAGCAGCGCGTCGCTCGGCTCGCTGCCTTCCCGGTAGCCGTGCTTCTCGGCGAGAAACGGCGGGACGAGGAGCGGGCCCGGCTTGCGGTTGCCGGGCCACTGCGCGGCGATTTCCATCGCGCGCCGGATTGCCGCGATCATGACCGGCATGTCGTGCGGGTCGGCGTAATAATTCATGCGGATCGCCGGGTGCGCCGCCGGATCGGCGCTGTCCAGCACGATCTCGCCTTCGCTGTGCGGCAATACCGGGTTGGCCAGGAGCGCGATGTTCTCGGCGGTAGGCGCGAGGCGCTGCGCCGGGTCGTCGAAATATCGCGCCGTGTCGAGGTTGATGATCGTGCGTTGGAATTCTTCGCCGCCGCTCGTCGCAAAGCAGTGGATCTGCGTGTCGTGGCTGTGCCCGTCGCCAAGACCGCTCGAACAGAATGCGACGGCATCGACCAGCGAGGAGGCCGCGAGGCCCTTCCCGGTCGTCTGCCATTCCGCGAGGCGCCGCTCGGCCTCCGCCTTCACTTCCTGCAACGCGGGCGGCAGGTCGGCGTCGTCCTTGGGGTCGGCGGGCAGCGGACCGAAGGGCGCGCGCAAGGCGTCCGGTCCCATCGCCAGCCCGACCTCGCTCGCGGCGACGCCGAGCCCCGGCGCCGGATAGAACAGCGGGCACATCACATGGTCTTTCAGATGCTTGCCGACATGCGGCGCATCGACGGCGCAGGCCACGCCGGCGGCCTCCAGCTCCGGCCGCGGGCCGATACCGGAAAGCAGCAACAGATGCGGCGAGCCGATCGCGCCGGCGCTGACAATGACTTCTTTCAGGGCGCGCACCGTGCGCGTTTCGCCCGCCGCCGTGCGGTACTCGGCGCCGGCCGCGGCCGTTTGTCCGTCGCGCGTTTCGAGGACGATGCGGGTCGCCTGCGCCCCGGTCAGGATCGTCAGGTTCGCCCGGCTCTCCGGCGCGCCGACGAGAAACGCGTAGTAGGTGCTGGAGCGCCTTCCCTGGCGCGTCGTGTATTGGGTCAGCGACACGACCGCGTCGCCGCCCCGGTCGCGGCCGTTGTAATCGCCCCGGCGCATGCCCGACGCGACGGCCGCCTCGACGAATTGTTGGGCGGCCGGCAGGATCGGATCGCGCACCGCGACGCCGAGCGGCCCGTCGCCGTTGTGCGCCGCGGCATCGATGACGACCTCCGCGCTCGCCGCCAGCCCCTCGCTTTTCTTGAAATAGGGCAGCACCTCGGCATAGCTCCAGCCGGTCGCGCCGCCCGCCGCCCACGCGTCGAAATCGCCGGGATGGCCGCGCACGTAGACCATGTAGTTGATGCCCGAGGAGCCGCCGAGCATCTTGCCGCGCGGCACCGGCACGCGCCGATTGTTGAGGCCAAGCCCCGCCCTGCCGGGGTCGGCGGTGTACATCCAGTCGGTCGCCGGGTTGAGCTGCAACAGCGCCGGCGCGATCGGCATCAGCGAGATGTCGGGCGGCCGCTCGCCGGCCTCGATCAGCGCCACCCGGCAGGCCGGATCCTCCGACAGGCGCGCCGCGATGACCGCGCCGGCCGAGCCGCCGCCGACCACGACAAAATCGAACTCGTCCGCCATCGCATCCCTCCCCGCACGTCGCGGCCGCGGCTAGGCGCGTTGTTCCCGCAACGGCATTAGGCGCCCCGCCGACACCCGGCGCAACCTTGGCCGGCCGCGCAGAGGCGTCAGAGCAGTTCGATGCGGGCGCGATGACCCGATGAGGCGGCGAGCCGTCGGTCTCGGGTCACCAGCGGCGCATCGAGCGTTTCCGCCAGGGCGACGTAGGCGGCATCGTACGCGCTCA
>DATJUL010000311.1:0-2256 GCA_035502295.1 Allostellaceae bacterium
TGAGCGCCAGCCCGTTGTCGCCGCCGGTCAGCCCGACGTAATGGCGCGCCAGCTGGTCAAAGGCCAACGAGATGGCGACCGTCGCCAGCGCGAAGAAGATGCCGCGCATGCGCAGCGTCATGCCGCCCATGACCAGCGCCGCCAGCACCGAGACCGCGGCGCCGGCCCAAACGCCCAACCACGGCGGCAATCCGTAGAGGTTGAACAGGATGCCGGTGGCATAGCAGCCGAGGCCGAGAAAGACGCCGTGGCCCAACGACAACAGCCCGCCGATGCCGGCCACGATGTTCCACGCCTGCCCGAGCGCGATGAAAATCAGCGCCCGCACCGTCGCCGCCTGGATGTAGGCGTTGGCGAACGGCAGCAGCGGCTCCGCTGCGACGATCGCGATCGGCAGCAGGCGGAGCAACAATAGGAGCGGCCGGGCCGGGTCGGCCGGGATCGGCCGCAGCGCCACGGCCGGGTCGCTGCTCGGCGCGTCCATGCCTACTCGGTCCGCAACCCGAACATGCCGGTCGGGCGATAGGCAATGAACACCAGAAGCAGCAGGTAGAGCGGCACGTCCTGCAGCGCCGAACTCCACAACAGCGCGGTCAGTTGCTGCACGACGCCGCAGAAGATGCCGCCGAGAAACGAGCCGCGGATGCTGCCGAGCCCGCCGATCGTCGTCGCGATGATCGCGATCGGCATCAGCGACAACCCCTTTGACGGGTCGGTCGGGTAATAGGTCGACATGACCGTGCCGGCGATGCCGGCCAGCCCGCAGGCCAGCGCGAAGGCGCCGATATTGATCGTCTGCGAGCTGAGGCCGACGATTTCGGCGGCCTCGATATCGTCGGCCACCGCGCGCACCGCCTTGCCCCAATGGGTGCCGCCGAGCAGCGCCTCGACCGCCAGCGTCGCGACGACCGCGACGGCGAACGCGACGACCTGCGCCTCCGACACGAAGAGCGGCCCGATCAGCAGAAATTTGGCGCTGAACAGCGACGGCGCGGCGCGCGTATCGGCGCCGAAAATGATCTGCGCGACCATCTGCAACGCCAGCCCGAGGCCGATCGCCGCGAGCAATTGCTGCAGCGTCGCAAATCCGACGAAGCGCTTGTAGACCAAGAGGTATTGCAGCGCGCCGAGCGCCGCCATCAGCACGAAACTCGCCGGCACGGCATAGAGCGGGTCGATGCCCAACGTGCCGGCCGCGACGACGCCGACATACATGCCGTACATGACCAGATCGCCATGCGCGAAATTGACGATGCGCATGACGCCGAACGCCAGGCTGAAGCCGATCGACAGCAGGCCGTAGACGCCGCCGACGAGGACGCCGCTGATCAGCGCCTGGCCGGCCGGCCACAGGATGGCGTCAAATCCGCCCGTCGTCGCCTCCATCGCGTGCCCCCTCGGGGGCAACGCCGGCGGCCGCATTCATCGCCATGTTCGGGGCGTCGTTTTGGCGCTCTACTGCGCCTATGTCAGCGCCGGGCGGCGCACCTTCTCGCTCGCCTCGAAGGCGCGGGCGGCGCGCAGCACGCGATCCTCGGCATAGAGCGGCGCGACGATCTGCAAGCCGATCGGCAACCCGCCGCTTGTCAGCCCGCACGGCACCGAGGCGGCCGGCTGGCGCGTCATGTTGAACGGGTAGGAAAACGGCGACCAGTCGGTCCAGCTGGTCTCACGCGCCGGATCGTTGAGATCCTGGCCGACCGGCAGCGCCGGCACCGGCATCATCGGCGTCAGCAACAGGTCGTAGCTCTGGTGGAACGCCGCCATCCGGCGGCCGAGCGCGCTGCGTTCGAGATCGGCGGCAACATAATCGCTGCCGCTCACCCGCGCGCCCTCGGCGGCGACCGCGACAAGCCCGGGATCGCACACTTCGCGCACCTTCTCGGCCGGAAAGGCGGCGAGGAGGCGCGCGGTGCCGGCCGCCCACAGCGTCAGCAATGCCGCGCGCGGCGACGGGAAAATCCGCCCGACCTCGTCGACATGCGCGCCGAGTTCCTCGAACCGCCGCGCCGCCGCGGCGCAGCATGCCGCGATCTCGGGATCGACCTTGGCATCGCCGAGATCGGGGCTGTAGGCGACGCGCCAGCCCTTGACCCCGTCATCGATGCCTTGGACCCAGTCGCGCGCGGCGGGCGGCAGCGTATAGGGGTCGCGATGATCGGGCCGCGCCAGGATGGTGAGCACCGCCGCGGCGTCGCGCACCGTGCGCGTCATCGGCCCGACATTCGACAACAGGCTCATCGGCGACGGCGGATA
>DATJUL010000312.1:0-4969 GCA_035502295.1 Allostellaceae bacterium
GAACATGTCGGGGCTGGTCGCGAACAGCGTCGCGGCGGCCGTGTCCGGGCACGCGCGGCACCGCACCGGCGCGCCGTTGAACGTGGTCGGCCGATCCTCGGCGCCGATCCAGCGTTCGCGTTGGATCGGCTGGTCGATGACGCCGAGGATCGGTCGGCCGCGATGGGCCAGCGCGATCAGCGTGCCGAACAGCGGCACCCCCGAGATGAACGATTTCGTGCCGTCGATCGGGTCGAGTACCCAGACGAACTCGGCGTCCTCCCGCTCGCGGCCGAATTCTTCGCCGATGATGCCGTGGTCGGGGAATCGCGCCGCGATCAATTCGCGCATGGCCGCCTCGGCGGCGCGATCGGCGGCCGTGACCGGCGAGCGGTCGGGCTTGTCGTCAACCGCCAGCTTCTGCCGGAAATGGGGGCGGATCGCGGCGCCCGCCGCGTCGGCGAGATCGTTTGCGAGGGCCAGGAATAACGGGTCCGTCGCTGCCGTCTCCTTCCGCTATTTGGCGGCGGACGCCGGTTTCGCCGCAGCCGCGCCCGCCGGTTTCGCCGCAGCCGCGCCCGCCGGTTTTGCCGCAGCCGCGCCCGCCGGTTTTGCCGCAGCCGGCTTGGCCTGCTGCTTCGCCGCGGCGGCCGCCTTCTGCACGATCGCTTTTTCGGTTGCCTCGCCGCCGGCGGTCAGCGTCGCGAGATAGGCGATGACATCGGCGCGCTCCTGCACCTCAGGCAGGCCGGGGAACGACATCTTCGTGCCCTGGGCGAAATCCTGCGGGCCGTGCAGCCAGATGTTCAATCGCGCGGGCGTCCACGTCTTGCCCTTGTGCTTTTGCAGCGCGTCGGAAAACTCGTAACCGCCGCGATCCTCGGCGATCGGTCCGCCGAACACGCCGAACAGGTTGGGGCCGATCTTGTTGGGTTCGCCCTTGGCAAAGGTATGGCACTGCTGGCAGACATGGGCGATCTGTTGGCCCTTCTTGGGGTCGGCCTGGGCCAGCGCGGGGTCGATCGGCGCGAGCGGCACCGGCTTTGCGGCGGCCGCCGCGGCGGCTTCGGCGCCTTTTGCGCCCTCGGCCGCGCCGGGCGGCATGTAGACCGGATTTTCCAGGCTCACCGGGTGAACGACATACGTCGCGAGAATACCCGAGACCATAGCCACGATCATCGCCGTCAGCACCGATGCAATGATCTTGTTCCACTCGAAGCTCTGCATCGGCGTCCTGCCCAGTTTCCCCCTGGATTGCGCGGGCTGCGGCGCGTCGACACCCCGGCGCGAGCGGCAGAAAATCGGATTTCGGCCGTCAACTCAAACAGTTTATCGCGCGGGCGCGGAACAAACGAACCGGGCATGTTGTCGCTGGCCCGTCTTATGTCCAAAATCCGCCGCGGGCGATGCGCCTCGAACCGCTACCGCGCCCGGACGAAGCCCTGGGCCTGCAGGCATGCGGCGACGATCCGGTCGGCGCGGCTGCTTGTCTCGGCGTCCATTTCGGCGCGCGCCACGCTCCCGATCTGCGAGCGCTCAAAGTCGACATCGCGGGTCGCTTCGATGTCCTCGTCGATATGTTCTTCGGGGCCGACGGCGCGGTCGGCGGCAGCCCGGCATTGCTGCACCGCGGCGGCGGTGTCGGCCGCGCCGACGCCGGGTTTCGTCCACTCGCCGGCGTTGGTGCAGCCGGCCAGCAGCACGCCGACCAGCCAGACGATCGCGACGCGCGTTTTCATTACATTCCTTTCGCCGGCGCCAGCACATCGGCAAGACGCAGGCGCAGCAGCCGCGCCGTCCGCGACCGCTGATAGCGTCGCCGCGAACAACAGCACAAAACTGCGTTGCCGCATCGCCTCACCCTCGCCCGAGACGGTTTCGAGCACGGATCGAGTATCCGCCGAGGCGCGGTCCGACAACAGGCCTGCGACCCATTGTCCTGACCCCGCGGGCGCCGAGCAATGCCGGCCTCCGGCGCCGCCGCGAACCGCGGCTGCCACCGCTCGGAGCGGCCTTGTCGGAGGGGCATGGCTGACCTGCTGGCCCCGGCCGGCCCATTGTGATATATTGATGACCGGCGCTAACGACGCCTCCCCCTTTCGGTTCCGCGCTCGTCGTTGAGGTGTGGATGCCGCCCGGCTTGGCGGCCGGCGGAAGCCCGTCGCGTTGCGTCAGTCGGGACGATTGCGTGAGAGACGACCATGACGGCCGAGAAGATATTATTCGCCACGGGCGATCTGGTGGTCTACCCCACCCATGGGGTCGGCAAGATCACCGCCATCGAGACCCAGGAAATCGCCGGCCATACGCTCAGCGTCTTCGTCGTGATCTTCGACAAGGACCGCATGACCCTGAGGGTGCCGCTCGGCAAGGCCAAGGTGTCGGGCCTGCGCAAGCTGTCGAGCCGCAAGGAGATGGATGCGGCGCTCGCCAAATTGCGCGGCCGCTCGCGCGCCAAGCGCACGATGTGGAGCCGGCGGGCCCAGGAATACCAGGCCAAGATCGCCTCCGGCGATCCGGCGTCGATTGCCGAAGTTGTGCGCGACCTGTTCCGCAATACCGGGCAGCCGGAGCAGTCGTACAGCGAGCGGCAGATTTACCAGGCGGCGCTCGACCGGCTGGTGCGCGAGTTCGCCGCGGTCGAGCGGATCGACGAATCGACGGCGACCCAGCGGGTCGAGCAGCTGTTGTCGGCCTGACCGGCGGCCCCACCATGGCCGCGCCGGAGCGCGGATGTTGAACGGCAGCGCCGCAGAGGCGGCGAAAATTGCCTGGCTGGACGGCGCGCCGCGGATTTGGGCGGTCGCCAGCGTGCACGGCGAGGCGGAGCAGTTGCGGCGGCTGCACGACCGCATCGCCGACCGCATCGCCGAGGGCGACCGGATCGTTTATCTCGGCAACTATGTCGGGCACGGCGCCGCGATCGTCGAGACGATTGACGAACTGTTGGATTTCCGCTGCCGCCTCTTGGCGCGGCCGGGCGGATTTGCCTGCGACATCGCCTATCTGCGCGGGGCGCAGGAAGAGATGTGGCAGAAGCTCCTGCAGCTGCAATTTGCCGCCAATCCCGGCCAAGTCCTGGCCTGGATGGTGCGCGAAGGCGTCGAGGCGACGATCGCCGCCTATGGCGGCGACTTGCAGCAGGGCTTCGCCGCGACGCGCGACGGCCCGCGCACGATCACCCGGTGGACGACCGGCCTGCGCAACGCCATGAACACCCTGCCCGGCCACACCAAACTGTTTGCCGGCCTGCGCCACGCGGCCTTGACCGGCGAGGGCGGGCTGTTGTTTGTCCATGCCGGCATCGACCCGGCGCGGCCGCTCGCCACGCAGGGCGACGCGTTCTGGTGGGGGGGGCGCGACATCCTCGATCTGGCGCGGCCGTTTGAGGGATTTCGCCGGGTCATCCGCGGCTTCGACCGGCAGCGCCGCGGCTTCGTCGAGTGCCCGTTCGCGATCTCGCTCGATGCCGGCGCGGGGCGCGGCGGACCGCTCTTAGGCGCCGCCATCATGCCGGACGGCGAGGTGCAGGAGGTGCTGCAGGCCTGATCGCCGACCCGGCCGGCGCCGCTCGTTCATCGCGCAACGCGTCGCGCAAGGCGGTCCAGCGGGCGAGCTTCGCGGCAAAGTCGAGGCGCGCGTGTGCCGGGCTGGTCGACGGCAGCGCGAGATAGCGCCGGTCCGCCCGGCGCGCGAAATGGCGGTCGTAGAGGCGGCGGGCGCCGCTGCCGTTGAACGCGACCGCGCCGATCGCCGGATAGCGATCGAGCAGCGCATCGATCGCGTTCGGCACCTCGCCGCGGATCGCCGTGTCGGCGCTGGCTTGGCGCTGCGCCGACCCGCAGACATCCCACAGCGCGATGTTGTGCCGCAGCGCGAAGGCCAGCCGGTCGGCATGGACCGGCGCCGGCTCGGCCCCGAACAGCGCGAACACGATCGGCCAGAACAGGTTGCGCGGATGCGCGTAATATTCCTGCCGGCGCAGCGATTCTTCGCCCGGCAACGTGCCGAGCACGAGAATGCGCGACGCAGCGTTGACGACAGGCGGAAAGCTCCGCTTGACCGCTTCGGCCAACCCCCCATCACTCGACATAACGGCCGAGGCGCACTGCGGTCTGGCCGCGGACCAGCCGCCGCGACGGCATGACCAGGACGCAGTTGTCATACGGGGTGCGCACCTCGCGGCCGCTGTCGCTGCCGATCAGCATGCCCTTCTCGGGCAGCACCTCGAGGCCGCGGAAATCGCCGGCAAACTCGAAATGGTCGCTGGCAATCGTCACCGCCTCGGTGACTTCGATGACGCGCTGCCGCGGCTGCGCCGCAAAATCCGGGCCGCCGAGCGCAGCCACGTCCTCACTGGTCACGACATCGAGCGCGATCAGGAAACGCAGCATCACGTCGGTCGCGACCTCGGCGGCGCGCCGTTCCCAGTGCTGCCCGGCCTCGAGCAGCAGCGCCGTCTGCGCCGCCGCGGGATCGCTGAAGCCGGCATAATCGCGCATCCGCGGCCCCGCGGCATGGCCGGCGTCGCACATGATGAGTTCGGGGATGCCGACCCGCCGCGCCAGTTCGCGCGAGCGCGGCAACAGCCCGGCCAGCATCAGGGGCGCGGTGGCGTACTGCATCGAATGCAGATCGAGCAGGAAGTCGGCCGCGGCGACAAACGGGCGCAGCGCGCGCGCCCGTTCGAGCTCGGCCGAATGGCGCGGCCCGTCGAGCGTCGCCCGGCTCCACAGGCGGTTGAAATCCTCGTCGATGTAGCGCGAGGCGATCGGATAGCGCAGATCGAACTCACGATAGGCGGCGACGTTGTTGAAGGCGAGTGTCAGCCGGCCGCGGCGCGGCCTGACGCCGGCGCGCAACAGCCGGTCGAGCGCGATCGCGCCGCAGATCTCGTTGCCGTGGGTCAGCCCCATGACCAGCACGTGCGGACCCGGCGCGGCGGCGGCGAAACTCGTGACGTATTCGATGCCGGTGTTGCCCGCCCGAT
>DATJUL010000313.1:0-9183 GCA_035502295.1 Allostellaceae bacterium
CAACGCCGCGATCGCGGTGTTGCGCGAGATCGGCGTCGATACCGGCGGGTCGAACGTGCAGTTCGCCGTCAACCCCGAGGACGGGCGGCTCCTCATCATCGAGATGAACCCGCGCGTGTCGCGCTCGTCGGCGCTGGCGTCGAAGGCAACCGGCTTTCCGATCGCCAAGGTCGCGGCAAAGCTCGCGGTCGGCTACACGCTCGACGAATTGGCGAACGAGATCACACAAGTGACGCCCGCCTCGTTCGAGCCGACGATCGATTACGTCGTCACGAAGATGCCGCGCTTTACGTTTGAGAAATTTCCGGGCGCCGAGCCGCTCTTGACAACCTCGATGAAATCGGTCGGCGAGGCGATGGCGATCGGCCGCAGCTTTGCCGAATCGGTGCAGAAGGCGCTGCGCTCCTTGGAAACCGGCCTCGACGGCTTTGACGAGGTGGCGATCGCCGGTGCCGAGACCGGCAAGGAGGCGGTCAAGGCGGCGCTGGCCCGGCCCTCACCCGACCGGCTGCTGCTGATCGCGCAGGCCTATCGGCACGGTCTCTCGACCGGCGAAATCCACGCCGCCTGCCATTACGACCCGTGGTTTCTCGAACGCATCGAGGAGATCGTCGCCGCCGAGGCGGCGGTGCAGTGCGACGGCCTGCCGGACGATGCGACCGGGCTGCTCAGGCTGAAGCAGATGGGGTTTTCCGACGCGCGCCTCGCCAAGCTCGCCGGTGCGGGCGAGGGCGAGGTCGCGGCGCGGCGCGCGCGGCTCGGCCTCCACCCGGTCTATAAGCGCATCGACACCTGCGCCGCCGAATTCCCGTCGCTGACGCCATACATGTATTCCTGCTACGAGGGCGACGGCCTCGGCGAGCCGGAATGCGAGGCCGATCCCTCGGGGCGCGACAAGGTCGTCATCCTCGGCGGCGGCCCCAACCGCATCGGCCAGGGCATCGAATTCGATTACTGCTGCGTCCATGCCGCCTATTCGCTGGCCGCCGCGGGCGTTGAGACGATCATGGTCAACTGCAACCCGGAGACCGTCTCGACCGATTACGACACCTCCGACCGGCTCTATTTCGAACCGTTGACCGCCGAGGACGTGATCGAGATCGTGCGGGTCGAGCGGGCCAAGGGCCGGCTCTTGGGGGTCATCGTGCAGTTCGGCGGGCAGACGCCGCTCAACCTCGCGCGCTCTCTCGAACGCGCGCAAATTCCGATCCTCGGCACCTCGCCCGACGCGATCGACCTCGCCGAAGACCGCAAACGTTTCCAGCTTCTGCTGCGCGACCTGGGGCTGCGCCAGCCCGACAACGGCACCGCCCATTCGCCCGCAGAGGCCGAGGCGATTGCGCAGGAGATCGGCTATCCGGTGGTGATCCGCCCGTCCTATGTGCTGGGCGGGCGGGCGATGGAGATCGTCCACGACACGGCCGGCCTCAACCGCTACATCAGCCGTGCCGTCGGCGTCTCCGGCGCCAGCCCGGTGTTGATCGACCGCTATCTGCAGAATGCGATCGAGGTCGATGTCGATGCCGTCGCCGACCGCGGGCGGGTCTATGTCGCCGGTATCATGGAGCACATCGAGGAGGCCGGCATTCATTCCGGCGACAGCGCGTGCTCGCTGCCGCCTTACAGCCTGGGCGCCGATACGATCGCCGAAATCGAGCGGCAGACCATCGCGCTCGCCCGCGCGCTCGATGTCGTCGGGCTGATGAACGTGCAGTTCGCGGTCAAGGAGGGCGAGGTTTACGTCCTTGAGGTCAACCCGCGGGCCTCGCGCACGGTGCCGTTCGTCGCCAAGGCAACCGGCGTGCCGATCGCCAAGATCGCGGCCCGCATCATGGCGGGCGAAAAGCTCGCGGCGCTCTTGCCCGGTTGCGACCGGCCGGCGCATGCGCATGTCGCGGTCAAGGAGGCGGTGTTTCCGTTCGCGCGCTTCCCGGGCGTCGACCTGATCCTCGGTCCGGAGATGAAATCGACTGGCGAAGTCATGGGCCTTGCCGGCGATTTCGGCCGCGCCTTCGCCAAGTCGCAATTGGGCGCCGGGGTGGAGCTGCCGCTCTCCGGCGCGGTCTTCGTGTCGGTGCGCGACGGCGACAAGCGGGCGCTGATCGAGCCGTGCCGGCAGCTCGCGGCATGGGGTTTTGCGCTCGTCGCGACGCGCGGCACCGCCAAGGTGCTCGCCGCGGCCGGCCTCACGGTGGCCGCGATCAACAAGGTGCAGGAGGGCCGCCCCGACATCGTCGATGCGATGCGCAGCGGCCAGATCCAGCTCGTCTTCAACACGACCGAGGGGGCGCAGGCGATCGCCGACAGCTTCAGCCTGCGGCGCACCGCGCTGACCCACGCCATCCCCTATTACACGACCGTCGCCGGGGCGCGTGCCGCGGTACAGGCGATCGGCGCGCTGCGCGCCGGCTGCCTTGAAGTCGCACCGCTGCAATCCTACCTTTGAACGCCTGATTTTTTAAACGGGGCGTCGGACCGCGCGATGAACAAGCTCCCGATGACGATGGGCGGCTACAACCGGCTGCAGGAGGAGTTGAAGCGGCTGAAATCGGTCGATCGCCCGGCCGTCATCCGCGCCATCGCCGAGGCGCGCACGCATGGCGACCTCGCGGAGAACGCCGAATATCACGCCGCGCGCGAGCGGCAGAGCTTTATCGAAGGCCGCCTCGGCGAACTCGAAGACAAGATCGCCCGCGCCGAGGTCATCGACGTGTCGAAATTGTCCGGCTCGGTCATCAAATTCGGCGCCATCGTCACGCTTGCCGATGAAGAGACCGACGAGGAGCAGACCTACCAGATCGTCGGCGAGGACGAAGCGGATATCCGCAATGGGCGCCTGTCGGTGACCTCGCCGTTGGCGCGGGCGCTGATCGGCAAGGGCAAGGGTGACAGCGTCGAGGTCGCGACCCCGCGCGGCGCCAAATCCTATGAGGTCGTCACCGTCGCCTTCGGTTGAGCCGCGCCTCAGGCGGGCCGCGCCGGCCGCGGCGCCAGTGCCGAGCGCGCGGCGGACAAGCCGAGCCGCTCGGCGACCCACCCCAGCAGCATCAGGCCGACGAACGCGGCCGCGTTGATCGCCAGGATGCGCAGCACGATCGCCGCGGCGTAAGCCTCGGTGCCGCCGAGCGCGGCGGCCGAGGCGATGTAGAGGCCGCCTTCGTAGACGACGAAGGCGGCGGCAAAGCTCGCCGGCGCGGCAGCGATGATGCCGCGGCGTGTGCCGAGGAAGCGGCCGGCCAGTTGCGCCGCTGCCGTGGCCCCGACCGCAACGATGCCGAGGACGATGCCCCAGACCATCGTCAATCCATCCGACGGATAATGCAGCAGGGTGAACCCGATGGTCTGGTTGACCAGCCACAACGCCGCCGCCAGCAGCAGGGCGTCGCGCCGCGGGAGGGTCAGCGCGGCGATCGCGCCGAACGCGGCAAACGGCGCCGCGCAGGCGACGCCCAGGGTGAAGGCGGCACTCGCGGCCATCAGCAACGCGACCCACAGCGCGCGCGCCCGGCCCGGATCGGCAACGATCGATTTCAGATATTGCACGACGATGCTCCGTGGTTAGTCGTGGCGGAAGCCGCGCCCCGCGCGATCGAGCGGATCGGGCTCCCCGAGGCCGAGCCATCGCGCCCGCAGCCGATCCCATAAGTCGAGCGCCGACCAGTCGGGCACCGCGCGGATTGTGTCGGTGTCGCGGTCGAGAAACGGGTTGGGCAGCAATATCGTGATCTGCTGCTCGCCGTGGCCGTTGAAGAGGCGCAACCCCCACGACACCGGCGTGCCGTCGCGGCTGATGCGGCGATAGAGCTCGGCCCGTGCGGTGCGCCGGTGATGCGCCAGGTCCGGCGACACCGGGTTGGCGCGCGTTCCCTTGTGCTCGCCGATGCACAGGTGGAAATGCGGCGCGCCGAACGCGACCGTCAGATAGCCGTCGAGCATGCCGATCGTGCTCGGCGCCCGCGCCGCCCGCATCTCCCAGGCGGCGCCCTGGATCAACGGGCCGAACGTGATGTCGCGCCAATGCTCGGCGAAGAGGTCGCGCAGCAGCCGTTCGAGGCTCGCCGCGTCGGTCGGCAAGCTGAAGACATCGACCGGCGAGCCGTCCTCCTCGGCGATGCGCCGCGGCCCTGCGGCAGCACGCGTTTCCATCGGCACCTTCCTTCCGGGCGCTCATCGTCCCAGATCACCGGCGTCAAACGCAACCTTCATCCCACCGAATACGCCGAGCCCCTGGTGCTGAAACCCGATCGGGTCCTGATAGTGCCGATTGAGCAGGTTGTCGATGCGGGCGAACAGGCTGATGCCGCGGCCGAGATCGTAGGAACCGGCGAGGTTGATCAGCGTATAGGGCGTCGCGGTCAGCCCCGATGCGGTCCCCGACCGGTTGATGTCGCTCCACGCGCCGACATAAAGCACGGTCGCCGCGAACGACAGCCTCGCGGTCGCCTGCCAGCGGGCGTTGAGGCTCGCCTTGTGCTTCGGCCGGCGCACCAGCTCGGTATGGGTGATGTCGTCGTTGGCCATCGTGTAGGTGTAGTCGAGGCGCAAGGTCAGCGCGCGCCACGGCCGCCAGCTGAGGTAGTTTTCGGCGCCGTAGGTCGTCGCCCGGCCGATATTGGCGTATGACGTGCCGGTCTGGTTGATCTCGATCAGGTTGCTGATGTCGTTGTGGAAATACGTGCTGCCGAACTCGACGCGCTTGTCCCATAGCGACTGCTCGAACCCGGCGTCATAGCCGAGGCTGGTTTCCGGCGTCAGCGCCGGGTTGGCGAAGAAATCGTATTGCGGGTAGTTGTCGTAAAGCTCGTCGAGGGTCGGCGCCTTGAACCCGGTGCCGACGCTGCCCTTCAACTTGGTGCCGGTCTCGGGAATGAGATAGGCCGGCGCCTCGCGGAAGGTCGGATGGCCGCCGAACGAGCCGTTCTCGTCATAGCGCAGGCTCAGCGAATTGAAAAGCCGCCGGTCGAAGCTCGATTGCAGCTCGGCGTAGCCGGCATCGTTGGTCACGTGCGCCGAAACCGGCGTGCTGTCGTCGAGCCGGTCGAGCTCGTGTTCGGCGCCGAGCACCAGCACCTCGCCCGGCATCAGCTTGACGATGCCGCGCCAATCGAGCTTGGTGCGCGAGCCGTTATAATCGGCCGGATCGTTGCCGAGCGCGATGTCGTCCGGGTTGGGGTCGAGAAAGCGGCGATGATAGTCGGTATAGGCGATGCCGACGGTTTCGTCGAAAACGCCGCCGAACGACACGAGATGGGCGAAGGCGCGGGTGAACAGCTCGTGGTTGTCGCTGTAGCTCGACGCCGCTTCCGGCCCGAGAAAATCGTCGCTGGTCGAATTGAGGTCGGTATCGACATAGCGCGCGACGACGCCGACATCGAGATTGTCGGTCAGCTGGGCGCCGAGCTTGGTCGACACCGTCTTGTTGTCGTCATAGTCGGGGTTCAGCGGCCGACCCGGCACCAGCAGGCCGGACGGGGTCACGTCGGTATCGCCGGAATGGAAATGCGCGACGTCGAAGTCGTAGCTGAAGCGCCCGGTCGAGCCGCTTACCCCGGCAGTCTGGTTGAAGGTGTCGAACGAGCCGCCCTCGATGCTGCCGTGAACCTGCGGCGGCCCCGACCCGGTCTTCGTGATGATGTCGATGACCCCGCCGATCGCGTCCGAGCCGTAGAGGCCGCTCGCCGGGCCGCGCAGGATTTCGATCCGCGCGATGTCGGAGGCGAGGAGCTGCGAGAAATCGAACGAGCCGTCGGGCGAACTCGGGTCGCTGACATCGATGCCGTCGATCAGCACCTTGGTGTGGTTGGCATCGGCGCCGCGGATGTACACCTGGGTCAGGCTGCCGGGACCGCCGGCCTGCACGACATTGAGGCCGGGCACGTCATTGAGCACGTCCGGCAGCGTGCGCGCCTGGGTCTGCGCGATGTCGGCGGCGGTGATGACCGTGACGCTGCTGCCGATCTCGCTCGCCGGCGTCGGCAACAGCGTGGCGCTGATCACGACCGGCGGCAGCGACATTTGGGCAAGGGTCGTATCGTCGGCTCTCGCCGGCGAACCGGCAAACCACCCGCTCAGCAGAGAGAAAAGCAGGGCGCCCATCGAGCGAACCCCGGTGACGCGCATCGATCTCGACATGACAGGGCCTCGCGGCAACGTGACACGTCACCGCGAACCAAAGCCCGAACGCCGATCATCCTATCGGCGGCTTCCGGCCTCCATTGGTGCACCCCGCCCAATGCGTCCGCGCGTGACCACGGCCGATGGCAGGTCTCCTGGCTTGCGGGTCTCTGCCTTGCGCCGCCTTCCCGGTTGCCCAGTGGCCCAGTGGCGTTGATGGCGCGCGGCTCGCCGCTCACAGTTGCGGGGGCAGCCGCAGCTTCGGGCGCGTCGCCCTCACTGCGTTCCCTATTAATCCCCGAGGGGAACCATCGCGGAGATTGTGCGCACGCGCGGGATTGCGCGTCAACGGACCTAAAAATCTTACGGGCCGAACCGGCCGCTGCGCGGGAAGCCCTGCGGCACGCTGCGGCCGGCGCTGGCGCGCGGACCGCGCCATGGCGACAGGTCGGGTTCGCTGCGGGTGCGCGTCTCGCTCTGCCGCCACGACAGCCCGTCGGCGAGGCGGAAGCACTTCGCGTCGGCGAGGCCGCCCATCCGGTAGCGCTGCAGGATCACGCCGCGGCCGCGCGCCATCTCAGGAATCTCGGCGAGATCGACGACCAGCATGCGGCGGTTGTCGCCGACCAGCGCGGCCGCGTCCTCGCCCTCGCCGACCGGCACGCAGACCGCGGCCGTCGCGCCGTCGGCCGGGATCAGCACCTGCTTGCCGGCACGGGTCTGCGCCACGGCCTCCTCGCCGGCGACCAGAAAGCCGCGGCCGTCGTCTGAAGCGACGAGCAACCTCATGCCGGGCCGGTGCGGCAACAGCGCGACCACCTCGGCCTCGTTGGGCAGGTCGATCATCAAGCGCAGCGGCTCGCCCTGGCCGCGCCCGCCGGGCAGCTTGTCGGCGGCGAGCGTATAGACGCGGCCGTTGGAGCCGAACACGACGAGCCGGTCGGTGGTCTCGGCCGGCACCACAAAGCCCGGCCCATCGCCCTCCTTGTATTTCTGCTCGGCGGCGGCGATGCCGTGCCCGCGGACGGCGCGCACCCACCCCTTCTGCGACAACAGCACCGTGATCGGCTCGCGCTCGACGAGGGCCGCGACCGGGATGTCGACCCGCTCCGGCGCGGCGGCGACGAGCGTACGCCGCCGGCCCACTGCGGCGTCGCCGCCGAATTCGCGCTGCGTCTCGCCGATCTCCTCGGCGAGCGCATGCCATTGCCGCTCGGCGCTGGCGAGCAGAGCGTCGAGGCCGGCGGACTCGGCAGCCAGTTCGTCCAATTCCTTTCTCAGCGCGATTTCTTCGAGGCGGCGCAGCGCGCGCAGGCGCATGTTGAGGATCGCCTCGACCTGCGTGTCGGTCAGGCCCCAGCGCGCGACCATCTCCGCCTTCGGCTCGTCCGCCTCGCGGATGATGCAGATCACCTCGTCAAGGTTGACGTAGACGATGACGAACCCGCGCAACGTTTCCATGCGGCGCGCGGCCGCGGCGAGCCGGTGGCGCGCGCGGCGCTGCAAGACCTCGCGGCGATGGTCGAGAAAGGCCTGCAGCGCCTCCTTCAGGTTCATGACGCGCGGCACGCCCGCCGGATCGATGACGTTCAAATTGAGCGGCACCCTGACTTCCAGCTCGGTCAGCCGGAACAATTGCTCCATCAGCACGTCGGCATCGACATTGCGGTTTTTCGGCTCGAGCACGATGCGGATGTCGTCGGCCGATTCGTCGTTCATGTCGGCGAGCAGCGGCAGTTTCTTTTCATCGAGCAACGCCGCGATCTTTTCGACCAGGCGGCCTTTCGGCACCTGGTAGGGGATCTGATCGACGACGATCCGATAGAGCCCGTGCGACAGCATCTCCTTGCGCCAGCGGGCGCGCAGCCGAAAGCCGCCGCGGCCGGTGGCATAGGCCTCGGCGATCGCCTCGGGCGGCTCGACGAGGACGCCGCCGGTCGGGAAATCGGGACCGGCGACGTGCGCAACGAGTTCCGCCGTGGAGCAATCCGGACGGGCGATCAGATGCAGCAGCGCCGCGCATAACTCGCCGGCGTTGTGCGGCGGGATAGAGGTCGCCATGCCGACCGCGATGCCGGCGGCGCCGTTGGCGAGCAGGTTGGGAAAACGCGCCGGCAGCACGACCGGCTCCCGATCCTCGCCGTCATAGGTGGCGCGGAAATCGACCGCATCCTCGGCGAGGCCTTCGAGCATCGCCTGCGCCACGGCCGACAGGCGGCTCTCGGTGTAGCGCATCGCCGCCGCGTTGTCGCCGTCGACATTGCCGAAATTGCCTTGGCCGTCGACCAGCGGGTAGCGCTGCGCGAAATCCTGTGCGAGACGCACGAGCGCATCGTAAACCGCGAGTTCGCCATGCGGGTGAAACTTGCCGATCACGTCGCCGACGACGCGGGCGCATTTCTTGTAGCCCGAGCCGGGATCCAGGCGCAGCTCGCGCATCGCGTGCAATATGCGCCGATGCACCGGTTTGAGGCCGTCGCGCACATCGGGCAGCGAGCGGGCCATGATCGTCGACAGCGCATAGGACAGATAGCGTTCGCCGAGCGCTTCGGCGAAATCGATGTCGCGGATGTCGCCCGCGACGGCCGCATCGGACATGCCAACCAACCAAAGCTTTGTGGCTAGGATCGGCTCAGCATACCATTGGCAGAGCGCCGCCGCATGCGTTCGGCGAACATCTCGCGCGCCTCCGGCAGTCGCCCGCCGTGCGGCTCGAACAGGTGATGCAACAGGAAATGCCGGGTCATGGCGAGGCCGGCGACGATGTCGGCCGCGTCCGCCGCCGCCTCGCGCCACAAAAAAGCCGGCAGCGGCAACAGCTTGTCGCGATAGGCCAGACCCGCCTCGCGCGACACGGCGCGGCCCGAGCGCGGCGACACGTAAGCGAGATCCGCGTTGCTGCCGGTCGCCGCACAGCGTCCGAGATCAAGCCCGAACCCGAGTGCCGCCAACAGGCCGCATTCCCAGAGGACGTAGGTCGCGGCCCAGTCCGGCGCCGAATCGAGCGCCGCCAGCAGCGCGGCGAACGACGCATGGACATCGGCGTGCGGCTCGCGTTCGGGCAGCGCC
>DATJUL010000314.1:0-10924 GCA_035502295.1 Allostellaceae bacterium
TCCAGCCCCGCCGCCAGCTCCGGTGTCGCGAGGTCGCTGTCGGAAGGCGCGACGACCAGCGAGGAGCCGGGCACGATGCGCAGGATTTCCGAGATGCGCTGGCGCGCGTCGAACAAGGCGATGCCGCCGGCCGCGAGATGCTTGTGGCTCGGGTAGCAGTAGCCTTCGGGCGTGAACTCGGGGTCGCGCTCGGCCGCGGTCAGGCAGGCCCGCACGGTCTGCACCGGCACGATCAGATCGACGATGTATTCGATCGTCGGGTCGTGTTCCTTGAGGCCCATCGCATCGCTCAGCGCCAGCGCGAGGCCCAGCGTGAACTCGGCCTTGGCGAGCCAGCCGTAGAGATGATGCCAGCGCAGCCAGCGCGAGATCGGGTCGGGGTTGGCGCCGACGAAAAACACCCGCTCCCACGGTACGAACACGTCGTCGAGCCACATCTGCCCGTCGAGCTCGTCGAAGCGCGAGGAGAGCGGCGCGATGAACGGGTTGGGATCGCGCGCCGCGATCTTGCGGCACAGGACCGTGACGCCCTGGGCGCCGACCGGCACGATAAAGCCGGCGCGCTTCCCGTCGATGTCGATGCCCGACATGCCGCCGACATAGACTTCCTCGGCGTAGGCCGGACTGGTGTGCATGCCGAGCCGCCCCTTGATGACGATTCCGGCAGCGGTCTCGCGCACGAGCTTCAGCGCGACGCGGTCGGCCGGATCGGGCATGAGGCGCTGGCCGATGATCGGCGCGCCGCCGCAATAGGTGATAAAGCGCTGGTCCCTGACGATGCCGTCGCGATAGGCCATCGCATGCGCCGCGTTTTCCGATCCTGCGCCGTTCAGCGCCTGCACGCAGGACAATACGCCGAGCGCGATCAAATTGCCGTAGGCCGGGTCGTGCGTGATGTTGCCGGCGCTGTGGAACAGCGTCTTCGCGAAGGAGCGGCCCATGCCGACGACGTCCGCATTGGCTTTCGGCAGCGCAAAGGCCCACGGTGCCTTTTCTTTGGAACCCGCCGGCGGCCACAGCGCCTCCTGCCATGCGGGATCGCCGTGGCGGTCGTACCAGAGGACATATTCCTCGACCGTCGCGCGGGTCGCCGGATGCGTCGTCACGTCCTCGACCGGTCCCTCGCCCATGACCCATACCTTGCGCCCGTCGCGCAACGCTTCGCGGTATTCGGCGCCGGTGCGCATCGTCAGTCTCCGCTCTTTGGGGGTGAGGGCGGCGCGAGATTGATCCGGTGCGGCGCCACGGGCCGGACGCCGATACCGCTCACGTCGATCGCCGGCATCGGCGGGAAGATCGCGCGCAGCACCCAGACCCGGCGCCCGTCGCGCATCGCCTCGCAGTATTCGGCGCCGGGGCGCAGCATCATGCGGTCCCGGTGCGCCACAGATCGCGGAACTGGGTCGCGACGATCGCCGCGTAATCGGCGTCGCCGTCGACAATCCCAAGGCGGCGGGCGAAGTCGTTGATCGCCACGATCGCAGGCTCGGCGATTGACGCGTCGTAGAATGGCAGGTCGCGTGCGACGATCGCGGCAATGAGACCGGCTTCGCGCGGCGGAAAGCGCCTGCGGCCGACCTCCGTCGCCAACGCCGGGTCGGCCCGCAGCGCCTGCTGCGCCGCAACCAGCGCGCACACCGCCGCCGCGGCAACCTCCGGTGTCTCCCTGACGAGACGCTCGCTCGTCGCCAAAACCGGCATCGTGTAGTCGAAACAGCCGGCCGGGCCCCCATCTTGCCCTGGGGCGCCGCGCCGCACGTCGAGCACGATATTGCCGACGCCGCCCGTCACCGCCAACTCGGCCGCCATGCCGTTGGCCCAGAACCCGTCGATCGCGCCGTTCGCCAATGCCTCGGCCGCGGCCAGCCCGAAATTGACGGAATTGCCGGTCGCGCCCGGCACCGGAGAGACGCGAATGCCGTCGCGCTGCGGGTCGAGGCCGGCGGCGGTGAAGAGCGCCCGCAGCCCCATCTCGACCCAGGGCGCGGCGCCGATGCGGCATCCGCGCACGGCCGCGAGGTCGCCGCGTGCGATGCCAAGTTCGCGCCGCATGACGAGAAACCAGTACATGCCCTGCGACAAGGCGGCGAGCAGCCTGACGCCGCGCCATTGGGGAAAGGCCGCGAGGGCGCCGTGCGCGGCGCCGCCGACAAAATCAACGTCGCCGTCGCGCAGCGCTCGGTAGGCGCGATCGACCGGGAAGATCAGCTCGGCCGAAACCTCCAGCCCCTCGCGCGCGAAAAACCCCAGCTCGGCCGCCGCCAGCGCCGGAAAATAGGAATTCGATATGAGGTCCGGGATCGCAAGCCGCATCGGCGTATTCCACCACCTTCCGCCATCGCGTGGAAGCCCGACGGGTTGACGAACCAATCGGCCGAGATTGCGTCGCCGCACCCGCAATGACAACCTTGCGGCATTCGAAGCAGGCCTTGACAGGGATAAGCCATGACCCGCGCCGCCGCTCTCGCCGCCGCCGAACGCTATTTCGATGACGGCTTCTTTGTCGCTGACCTCGCGCGCCGCGTCGCAATCCCCACCGAAAGCCAGGTCGCGGCGCGCCTGCCGGTGCTGCACGCCTATCTCGCCGATGAGATCGCGCCATCCTTCGCCCGGCTGGGGTTCACCACCGAAATTGTACCCAATCCTGTGCAGGGCGGGCCGCTGCTCATCGCCGAGCGGCGCGAGGCGGACGCGCCGACAACCGTGTTCGGCTACGGCCACGGCGATGTGATCCGCGGCCTCGACGCCGATTGGCGCGACGGATTGTCGCCATGGCGCCTGCGTCAGGAAGGCGAGCGCCTCTATGGCCGCGGCACCGCCGACAACAAGGGGCAGCACACGATCAACCTCGCAGCGCTCGACTGCGTCATCGGGGCGCGCGGCCGGCTCGGCTTCAATGCCGTCTTCCTGATCGAGACCGGCGAGGAAATCGGCTCGCCTGGGCTGCGCGAGGTCTGCCGGCAATACAAGGAGCGACTCGCCGCCGACGTGCTGATTGCGTCGGACGGGCCGCGCCTCGCGCCGCAGCGCCCGACGATTTTCCTCGGCGCGCGCGGCGCGCTGAATTTCGACCTGATCGTCGAATTGCGCGAGGGCAGCCATCATTCCGGCAATTGGGGCGGGCTATTGGCCAATCCGGGCATCATTCTGGCGCACGCGTTAGCAACAATTACCGATCCCAAAGGCGCGATCCGGGTGCGCCAATGGGTTCCGACGCATCTGCCCAATTCGGTGCGCGCCGCGCTCGCCGATTGCCGGATCGAGGCCGGCGAAGGCGCGCCCGAAATCGACCCCGATTGGGGCGAACCGGGGCTTTCCCCAGCCGAAAAGGTGTTCGGCTGGTCGAGCTTCGAGGTCCTGGCGTTCGACACCGGCAACCCCGACAACCCGGTCAATGCGATCCCGCCGCGGGCCCGCGCGACTTGCCAGATCCGCTTTGTCGTCGGGACGGAGCCGGAGGAGTTCCTGCCGGCGCTGCGCCGCCATCTCGACGCGCACGACCTTCCGATGGTGCGCATCGCGCGCTGGGAGAAGGCCTATTTCGCGGCGACGCGGCTCGAGCCCGATCATCCGTGGGTGCGTTGGGCGGCGGCTTCGATCAAAGAGACGACGGGCAAGGCGCCCGCGATCCTGCCCAATCTCGGCGGCTCGCTGCCCAACGACATCTTTGCCCACGATCTCGGCCTGCCCACGGTATGGGTGCCGCATTCCTATGCCGCCTGCGCGCAGCACGCACCCGACGAACACATGCTGGCGCCGGTCGCGCGCGAGGCGCTGCAGATCATGGCCGGACTCTATTGGGATCTCGGCGAAATCGGCATTCCGACGCGCTCACAGCCATAGCCCGGCCGAACGGCCGATACGCCGTGCCGGTGCGACGGGTTGGTGGGCGATGAGGGACTCGAACCCCCGACCCCCTCGGTGTAAACGAGATGCTCTACCAGCTGAGCTAATCGCCCGGCGCCGAGCCCCAAGATACTCGGCGCGGTCCCCAAAGGCGGCCGCTAGTTGAGTTCGTCGCGCAGTCGCTTGCCAGGTTTGAATTTGGCCTGTTTCGACGCCGCGATCTTGATCTTCTCGCCGGTGCGCGGGTTGCGTCCCTCAGACGCCGCCCGCGACGCTACCGAAAACGTGCCGAACCCTACAAGACGAACGTCGCCGCCCCCCTTCAATGCATCGGTGATCGATTCAAACACCGCATCGACCGCCTTGTTAGCGGCCGATTTCGACAGATCAGCCTTGCCGGCAACTGCATCGACGAGTTCGTTTCTATTCACGTGCTGCCCCCTAAAGCCAGGATACGGAAACGTTGGTGGGAATGCGCCTTGGAGTGTAGAGCGGCCTCCAGGACGGGTCAACGTCACTGCACCCTGGCGGAAGCGGCATTTTCTCAAGTGTTATAACCCGTTGCCGCCAACCGCCCGCGGCTGGCGCCGGAGGCGGCAACAGGCGCCAGACCAATCAATGCGTTATCAGGCCGTGCCGCTCTTCGCTCGCTGCGGGAAGCACCGGTGGCGCCGCCTCCTCCTCCCATTCGATCGGCGTCAGCGCTCTCGCCAACGCGTGATGCAGCACCTCGTCGACCGCACGCACCGGGATGATCTTGAGGCCGCGCTTCACGTTGTCAGGGATCTCGGCAAGGTCCTTCTCGTTCTCGGCCGGGATCAGCACCGTCTTGAGGCCGCCGCGCAACGCCGCCAGCAACTTTTCCTTGAGGCCGCCGATCGGCAGCACGCGGCCGCGCAGCGTGATCTCGCCGGTCATCGCGATATCGCGCTTGACCGGGATGGCGGTCAGCACCGAGACGATCGTGGTCACCATGCCGACCCCGGCCGAGGGGCCGTCCTTCGGCGTCGCCCCCTCGGGCACGTGCACGTGGATGTCGCGTTTTTCGAACATCGTCGGCTTGATGCCGTAGCTCTGGGCGCGCGACTTGACGAAGCTCTCGGCCGCCTGGACCGACTCCTTCATCACGTCGCCGAGCTTGCCGGTCGCGGTGACCCGTCCCTTGCCCGGCAGCGTGACGGCCTCGATTGTGAGTAACTCGCCGCCGACCTCGGTCCACGCAAGACCGGTCGTCACCCCGACCAGATCTTCGCTTTCCGCTTCGCCGAAGCGGAATTTGCGCACCCCGGCGTATTTCTCGACATTGCGGCGGGTGACGGCGACGCGCTCGACCTTCTTCATCAAGATGTCTTTGATCGCCTTGCGCGTCAGATTGGCGATCTCGCGCTCCAGGTTGCGCACGCCGGCCTCGCGCGTGTAGTAGCGGCAGAGGTCGCGCAGGGCGTCCTCGCTGATGCTCCACTCGTTCTTTTTAAGGCCGTGCGCCGCGATCTGCTTCGGGATCAGGTGGCGCTTGGCGATCTCGATCTTCTCATCCTCGGTGTAGCCGGGCAGGCGGATGATCTCCATGCGGTCCATCAGCGGCTGCGGCATGCGCAGCGTGTTGGCCGTTGTGATGAACAACACGTCCGACAAGTCGTAATCGACTTCGAGATAGTGGTCGTTGAACGTCGAGTTCTGTTCGGGATCGAGCACTTCGAGGAGCGCCGAGGA
Source organism: Allostellaceae bacterium (assembly GCA_035502295.1). Taxonomy (GTDB): domain Bacteria; phylum Pseudomonadota; class Alphaproteobacteria; order ATCC43930; family CGMCC-115725; genus DATARH01. The sequence goes on from DATJUL010000314.1 coordinate 5,560, forward strand.
GGGATCGCCCCGCCAGTCGGCGCCCAGCTTGTCGACCTCATCGAGCAGGAACAGCGGGTTCGACGATTTGGCCTTTTTCATGCCCTGAATGACCTTGCCGGGCATCGAGCCGATATAGGTCCGGCGATGGCCGCGGATCTCGGCCTCATCGCGCACGCCGCCCAGCGACATGCGGACGAAGTTGCGCCCCGTCGCCCGCGCCACCGACTTGCCGAGCGAGGTCTTGCCGACCCCGGGCGGCCCGACCAGGCACAGGATCGGGCCCTTCATCTTTTTCATGCGCTGCTGCACGGCGAGGTATTCGAGGATGCGCTCCTTGACCTTCTCCAGCCCGAAATGGTCGGCGTTGAGCACGCGCTCGGCGCTCGTGATGTCGCGCTTGATCTTGGTGCGCTTGTGCCAAGGGATCGACAACAGCCAGTCGAGGTAGTTGCGGACAACCGTCGCTTCGGCCGACATCGGGCTCATGCTGCGCAGCTTCTTCAGCTCGGCGACGGCCTTGTCGTGGGCCTCCTTGGAGAACTTGGTCTTGTTGATGCGATCTTCGAGTTCGGCCATTTCGTCCTTGCCGTCCTCGCCCTCGCCCAGCTCCTTCTGGATCGCCTTCAGCTGCTCGTTCAGGTAGTACTCGCGCTGCGTCTTCTCCATCTGGCGCTTGACGCGGCTGCGGATGCGCTTTTCCACCTGCAGCACGCCGATCTCGCTTTCCATGAAGCCGAAGACCTTCTCCAGTCGTCCGGATACGGTCTCGGTTTCGAGCAGATCCTGCTTTTCCGGGATCTTCAGCGTCAGATGCGAGGCCACCGTATCGGCCAGCTTGCCGGGATCGTCGATCTGGTTGATCGACACCAGAACCTCGGGCGGGATCTTTTTGTTGAGCTTGATGTACTGCTCGAACTGGGCGACCACCGTGCGGCCGAGCGCATCGATCTCCTGCTGGGTGCCCGGCTTCTCGCCGATCACCTCGGCGTAGGCCTGAAAGAACGCCTCGTTCTCGGCAAACCGGACGATGCGCGCGCGCTGGCCGCCCTCGACCAGCACCTTGACAGTACCGTCCGGCAGCTTCAGCAGCTGCAGCACCGTGCCGATCGTGCCAACGGTGTAGATGTCGGAGGTCGCCGGATCGTCCTGTGCTGCGTTCTTCTGAGTGACGAGAAGAATCTGTTTGTCATCCTTCATCACGTCTTCGAGCGCCCGCACCGATTTCTCGCGGCCGACGAACAGCGGCACGATCATATGCGGGAACACGACGATGTCGCGCAATGGCAGCACCGGGTAGAGCGCGGAGCGGGCGGTTTCGAACATGAGCCCTCTTTTGCAACAGGGGCCACTCGCCCGGAGGACGGGCGGCCGGTGACAAGCCGTGTAAAGGTCGGTCTCCCAGCCCCGGCCGTCAAGCCTGGGATCGGGATGCCCGCTATTCGCTTGCGTGGCCCCCACCCCGCCGGCCGCGACCGACCCCGCACCCTATCCGTTTCGGGGCGGCGCGGCTACGCGCCAGATCAATCGCCGGTGCCGACGTCGCCGCGCCGGTCGGAGTAGATTTGCAGCGGCTTGGCGCGGCCCTCGACGACCTCGCGATTGATGACGACCTCGCTGACCCCGGCGAGGCTCGGCAGATCGAACATCGAATCGAGCAGGATCGCCTCCATGATCGAGCGCAGGCCGCGCGCCCCCGTCTTGCGGGCGATCGCCTTCTGGGCAATGCCGCGCAGCGCCTCCTCCGACAGTTCGAGCCGCACGTCCTCCATCTCGAACAGCCGCTGATACTGCTTGACAAGCGCGTTTTTCGGTTTGGTCAGGATGTCGACCAGCGCGTTCTCATCGAGATCGTCCAATGTTGCGACCACCGGCAGGCGGCCGACAAATTCCGGAATGAGGCCGAATTTCAAGAGGTCTTCCGGTTCGAGGTCTTTCAATATCTCGCCGGTCTTGCGCTCGTCGGGGCCGCGGACCTCGGCGCCGAAGCCGATCGAGGTGCCCTGGCGGCGCTGCGCGATGATCCTTTCGAGGCCGGAAAACGCGCCGCCGCAGACAAACAGGATGTTCGTCGTATCGACCTGCAGGAATTCCTGCTGCGGGTGCTTGCGGCCGCCCTGCGGCGGCACCGAGGCGATCGTGCCCTCCATGATCTTGAGAAGCGCCTGCTGCACGCCTTCGCCGGAGACGTCGCGGGTGATCGACGGGTTGTCGGACTTGCGCGAAATCTTGTCCACTTCGTCGATGTAGACGATGCCGCGCTGCGCCCGCTCGACGTTGTAATCGGCCGCCTGCAACAGCTTCAGGATAATGTTTTCAACATCCTCGCCGACATAGCCCGCCTCGGTCAGTGTCGTCGCGTCGGCCATCGTGAACGGCACGTCGATGATGCGGGCCAGGGTCTGCGCCAAGAGCGTCTTGCCGGAGCCGGTCGGGCCGACCAGCAGGATGTTCGATTTAGCGAGTTCGACATCGTTGTTCTTCGCGCTGTGCGCGAGACGTTTGTAATGGTTATGCACCGCGACCGACAGCACGCGCTTTGCGTAGGCCTGCCCGATCACATAGTCGTCGAGGACGCGGCAGATGTCGTGCGGCCCCGGCACCCCGTCGCGCGACTTGACAAGCGTCGTCTTATGCTCTTCGCGGATGATGTCCATGCAGAGCTCGACGCACTCATCGCAGATGAAGACCGTCGGGCCGGCAATCAGCTTCCTGACTTCGTGCTGGCTCTTGCCGCAGAAGGAACAGTAAAGCGTGTTTTTCGAGTCGCCGCCGCTGGACTTTGTCATCGCCACTCCGTTGCCGGCTCTGGTCGACCGCCGGCGGCATGCACCGGTCGCCCACCTTCCCGCATCGTCCGGGGCCGGCCGGAGCGGGCCTCTTCCCGCGCCGGGCCGGCCACTCCGGCACGGGCATCGAGTATATGTGCTTCGGGCGGATCAACAACCAGTTAAATCCGCGCCTCCCGGCGGCGGTCTCGGCCGCCGCGATCGCACCTCAGGCGCGGAAGCCGCGCTCTTCCTCCTTGGCGGGCCGGGCTTCGACAACCTCGTCGATGAGGCCGAACTCCTTGGCCTCGAGCGGCGACAGGAACTTGTCGCGTTCGAGCGCGGTCTGGATCGCCTCCAACGGCTGGCCGGAATGCTTGACATAGATTTCGTTGAGGCGGGCGCGCAGCGCCAGGATCTCGCGCGCCTGGATCTCGATGTCAGTCGCCTGGCCCTGGGCGCCGCCCGAGGGCTGGTGGATCATGATGCGCGAATTGGGCAGCGAATACCGCTTGCCCTTGGCGCCGGCGCACAACAGCAGCGAGCCGGCGGACGCCGCCTGGCCGATGCATACGGTCGCGACCGGCGAGCGGATGTATTGCATCGTGTCGTACATCGCGAGGCTGGACGTCACGACCCCGCCCGGCGAATTGATGTAGAAATTGATGTCCTTGTTCGGGTTGTCGGCCTCCAGGAACAGCAGCTGGGCGCAGATCAGGCTGGAGACGGCGTCGTGGATCGGCCCGACGAGAAAGATAATCCGCTCCTTCAACAGGCGCGAATAGATGTCGTAGGCACGCTCGCCGCGGTTGGTCTGCTCGACCACCATCGGCACCAAATTGTTCATGTAGTATTCGTAGGGGTCAGCCATGTCCTTCTCCTCGAAACCGGGCGAGAATTTGCTGTCGCCGCATCACGCCGGGGTGGCGCCCGTCTCTTCCTGCGACTCCTCGCCGGCGAGCAATTCCGGCGGCGAGATGCGGCGCTCGGCCGGCCTTGCCAACTCGACGATGAAGTCGACGACCTTGTCCTCGAAAATCGGCGCCCGCAGGCGGTTCATCGCGTCCGGACGGTTGCGGTAGAACTCGACGACCTGGCGCTCGTAGCCGCGGTGGCGTCGTGCCTCCTGCACCAGCGCCTGGTTCAGCTCCTCCTGGCTCACGGTGATATTGTTGTTGCGGCCGACCTCCGCAAGGAGAAGGCCGAGCCGCACCCGGCGCTCGGCGATGCGGCGGAAATCGGCGCGCATCGTCGCCTCGTCCTCCGCGTCCGGCGGCGCCGGCGGCTCGCTGTCGGAAGCGCCCTCGAGCGCGGTTTCCTCCGGCGCGATGATGGCGGCGGCATCGATCGGCTCGTCGGCGGCGCGGGGATGCGGCACCTCGTGCGCCGCCGGCATGCGCTCCTGCGCCCGTTCTGCCGCCGGCACCTCGGGCCTCGGGGCCGCGGCGGCGGAAGGCGCGCGCTCGGCGCCGCCTTCGAGCGCCGTCTCTTCGGGCGCCGCCAGCGCTGCCGCATCGACCGGCCCCTCGGCGGGGTGCTGAGCCGCCGCGCGCTCGGCGAGACGCGCCGCGATCTGCTTCCTCGCTTCCTTCTCGCCCTCGTATTCCGCCCAGATCGCGTCGAACTCGATGTCCACCATGCCGGGCGGCACCGGGAAGTCGTAGCGCTCGGCGAGTTTGTCAAGCAGCACCCGCTTCAGCCGCTGGCGCGCCACGGCGTTGTAGTCGCGCTGCATGCCCTCGCGCATCTCCTGGCGCAATTCGCCGAGATTTTCGAGCGCCATTGCCTCGGCCAGCGTGTCGTCGACGACGGCCGGCTGGCGTTCGCGGACCTCTTTGACCGCGACCTCAAACACCACTTCCTTGCCGGCCCGCTCGGGATCGCCGTAATCCGCCGGCAGCGTGATGCGCACACTGCGCGTCTCGCCGGCCGCGGCGCCGATCAGCTGCTCGGAGAAGCCGGGCAACTGGCCCTCCTCGCCGAGCTGGATATTGCGGCCCTCGGCGCGGCTGCCGGGAAGCTCCTCCTCGCCGACCCGCCCGACCACGTCGGCGACGATGATGTCGCCCTCCCCGGCCGGCCGCTCGACCGGCTCGGTCTTGCGATGCGTCTCGGCCAGCCGCGCGATCGCCTTGTCGACCTCTTCCTCGGGCACATCGACGACCAGCTTTTCCAGATCGAGTGACGAGAAATCGGGCTCCGGCATGTCGGGCAGCACCTCGACCGACATCTTGTATTCGACATCGGCGCCTTCCGCAGCCGACACGATCTCGACCTTGGGCGGCATCGCCGGCCGCAGATTGTGCTCGCGCATCGTCTCGGCCGAGCTGTCCTGCACCTTGCTTTCGAGGACTTCGCCGCGCACCGCCTGGCCGAAGCGCTTGCGCAAGAGCGGCAGCGGCACCTTGCCCGGGCGGAAGCCGGGGATGCGCACGGCGCGGCCGATCTCGCCGAGGCGCTGGGTGATCTGCTCCTCGACCTCGCTGGCCGGGATCGTGATCGTGTATTCGCGCTTCAGCCCCTCGGCGCCGGTTTCGGTCACATTCATCGTATCGTGCTCGCGTCCGTTTCGGTCGGTTGGCGGGTTGGTGCGGTTTGACGGAAGGCTGCAGCTCTGC
>DATJUL010000315.1:0-4517 GCA_035502295.1 Allostellaceae bacterium
CGCATCGGCCGGCTGCCGCCGTTGCCGAGCGCCGAACGCTTCCGGCCGCCGCGCGCCGCCGCGCCCGACCCGGAGGCGGCCGCCGAGGCCGCTGCGCTGCTGCAAAGCGCCGAGCGGCCGCTGATCCTGGTCGGCCGCACCACGCGCAGCGAACTTGATTGGCAGCGCCGCGTGCAGTTGGCCGAAGCGCTGGGCGCGATCGTCCTGACCGACGCCAAGTCCGGCGCCGGCTTTCCGTCGCGCCACAAGCTGCAAGGGCCGCCGGCCGGCAACCAGCCGAGCGAGGCGGCCTGCGCGCTGATCCGCGAGGCGGACGTGATCCTCGCCCTCGATTGGGTCGATCTCGCTGGCGCCTTCAAGGCCGCCTGCGGCGCCGCGCCGGTGGCTGCCAAGGTGATTTCCGCTTCGCTCGACCATCTCGCGCACAACGGTTGGAGCATGGACTATCAGGGGTTGCCGCCGGTTGATCTGCCGCTGGCGGTCGAGCCGGACATCGCGGTCGCGGCATTGCTGCCGCTGCTAACGACGCGGGCGCCCGGCTGGGGCGGCAAGCCGCCCGCCGCGGCATTGCAGCCGGCGCCCTCCGGCGGCGCCGACAGGATCGCGCCCCTCGATCTCGCGGCGGCGCTGCGCGAAGCGGTCGGCCATCGCCCGACGACGCTGATCCGCGGCCCGCTCGCGTGGACCAACAATACCTGGGATGTCGCCCATCCGCTCGACGCGCTGGGTGGCGACGGCGGCGGCGGCGTCGGCGCCGGACCGGGCATGGCGGTCGGCGCGGCACTTGCTTTGCGCGGCAGCGGCCGGCTGCCGGTCGCGGTGCTCGGCGACGGCGACTTTCTGATGGGCTGCACGGCGTTGTGGACGGCGGCGCATTACCGCATTCCGCTATTGGTCGTCGTGTCCAACAACAATTCGTTCTTCAATGACGAGTTGCACCAGGACCGCATGGCGCGCCAGCGCAACCGGCCGGTGCAGAACCGCTGGATCGGCCAGCGCATCGCCGATCCCGAACCCGATCTCGGCCTCCTCGCGAAGGCGCAGGGCGGCGAGGGTTTCGGGCCGATCCGCCGGCCCGACGAGTTGCCGCGCGCGCTCCGCGCCGCGATCGATTGCGTCGAAGCGGGCGGCCTCGCCGTCGTCGATGTGCGGGTCGAGCCGGGCTACGCGCCGGTCAACAGCGCGGCGGTCGCGCGCGGCGGGGCGGATTAGCGGCGATCGCGGAAAAGCCGCGGCGTCCGGCCCTGCCGGAGGGATATGATGCGATCCTCGCGTTTCTAACAATCAGGAGGGTTCATGCGGGTGCTGGTATTGGCGGCGGCTGCCGCCCTGGGACTGGCCGCGATGACGGCATCGGCCGAGGCCACCCCGGCGATACCGCCAGGACTTGCCGCCGGCGGCGGGGCGATCGTGCTGGTGGCGGGCGGCTGCGGTCCGGGGTTCCACCCGCGCCGCTGGGTCGATCGCTTCGGCCGCCTGCATGTCGGGTGCGTGCCGAACCATCCGATTCACCGGTTCTGTCCGCCCGGCACGCGGCTGCGCACCTGGCGCGGCCCTTACGGCCATTGGCACCGCCGCTGCGTGCCGTTCTAGCGGAAACCGCGGCGTTGGCTGAGACGACAACAGCGAACGCGGCCCGCCCGGCCGCGATGCGCGTGCCGGCAGGCACCGATCTGGTCGAATGGTACTATGAGCAGGGCTGGAGCGACGGCTTGCCGGTCGTGCCGCCGACCCGCAACAAGATCGATGCAGCGGTCGCCGCGCTCGGCGGCGGGCCGGAGTTTGTCGAATGCCGCGTGCCGCCGCGCTACGGCGATCTCAGCCGCGAGGTGCTGGCGATCAACCTCGTCATGGCCGGCGGCAAGGCGGAATACGCGCCGGTCGTGCGCGCGGCTCTCTTGGCGCTGACCCAGCCCGCCTTCAACTTGAACGGCGTGCAGGCGACGACCCACATGGCGGCGCCGCTCCTCGTCGTCAACGGCCCCGTGGCGCAGGCGGTCGGCATGAACGGCGGCGTCAATGCGTTCGGTTCGGGCAACCGCGCCAACGCGACGATCGGCCGGGCGATCCGCCTCGTGCTGCTCAATGTCGGCGGCGGCTGGCCGGGCGACCTCGACAAATCGACGCTCGGCCACCCCGGCAAATACACCTACGCGGTGGCCGAAAACGAGGCCGCCAGCCCGTGGGCGCCGCATCATGTCGAGAAAGGCTTTGCGGCCGACGACTCGACCGTGTTCGTCATCGCCGCCGAGCCGCCGCACAGCGTAACCAACCATGTCGCCGACGACCCCGAGGGCATCCTCGACAGCATCTCCTCGGCGATGCGCACGATCGCCCACAACAACGCCGTCTCCTCGGGTCATTGCGCCGTCGCGATCGGGCCCGAACACGCGCAGACAATCGCCGCCAAGGGATGGACCCGCCACGACGTCAGAAGCTACCTGCACATGAACGCGTGGAACCGCTTCGGCAACCTGGCGTTCGACCATCGCTACGGCCGCGTCTACAACCGCAACCTGCCGCGCTGGTACAAGCGCGATGCCGATTCCCGCATCCCGATCGTGCCGAGCCCCGAGCACATCCATCTGTTCGTCATCGGCGGCACCGCCGGGCGATTCTCCGCATTCATTCCCGGCTGGGGGCACATGTCGTCGCCGGTGTTGCGCAGCATCGACGGCGGTGCGGGCGCGATCCCAATTTGCGTCGACGGCACGTGCTATTTATAGCTTTAACTGTCGGTGCAGTGTGATTATCTGTGACCTCGATCCGCCGGTCAGGCGTGGTCGCATCAGCCCGCTCTGAGGGAGGAGATCAGCGATGGCAACCGGAGAATTCCGCGGCCGCGTTTACGACAATCTCGTCGAGACGATCGGCGCGACGCCGCTCGTCCGCCTGCACCGGCTCGCCGAGGAGGCCGCCGCCAAGGCCGAAATCCTCGCCAAATGCGAGTTTTTCAACCCGCTCGCCTCGGTCAAGGACCGGATCGGCGCGGCGATGATCGAGGCCGCCGAGCGCGCGGGCCGCCTCAAGCCGGGCACCGTGCTGGTCGAGCCGACCAGCGGCAACACCGGCATTGCATTGGCCTTCGTCTGCGCCGCCAAGGGCTACCGCCTCATTCTGACGATGCCCGAATCGATGTCGATCGAGCGGCGCAAGATGCTGCAACTGCTCGGCGCCGAGCTTGAGTTGACGCCGGCGGCGCAGGGCATGCGCGGCGCCATCGCGAAGGCCGAGGAGATCGCCAAGAGCCTGCCCGACGCGTTCATCCCGCAGCAGTTCCAGAACCCCGCCAACCCGGAAATCCACCGCAAGACGACGGCCGAGGAAATCTGGCGCGACACCGGCGGCAAGGTCGATATCGTCGTCAGCGGCGTCGGCACCGGCGGCACGCTGACCGGCGTCGGCTCGGTGCTGAAACAGCGGAAGCCCGGCCTGCGCATGGTCGCGGTCGAGCCGGAGGACAGCGCCGTGCTGTCGGGCGCGCCGCCGGGGCCGCACCGCATCCAGGGGATCGGCGCCGGGTTTGTGCCGGAGATTCTCGATACGTCGCTGATCGACGAGGTCGTGCGCATCGGCAACGAGACCGCCTTCAAGACGGCGCAACGAGCGGCGCGGCTGGAGGCGCTGGCGGTCGGCATTTCCGCCGGCGCGGCGCTGGCAGCGGCGCTCGAAGTGGCCGCGCGCGACGGCATGGCAGGCAAGACGATCGTCACGATCCTGCCCGACCACGCCGAGCGCTATCTGTCGACGCCGCTGTTCGACGGGCTGTGACAGCTGTTTGATCGGGATTGCTTCGTCGCTGCGCTCCGCGCAATGACCATGCTCCTTCGTCGTCATTGCGAGGAGCGCAGCAGCGAAGCAATCCCGTTGCGAAGTAGAGCCGGATGGAATTCACCGACGCCCAATTCCGCCGCTACGCGCGCCATCTGATCCTCGACGAGGTCGGCGAAGCGGGGCAGGAGAAGCTGCTCGGCTCGCGCGTGCTGGTGGTCGGCGCCGGCGGCCTCGGCTCGCCGCTGCTCTTATATCTCGCAGCTGCCGGGGTCGGCACGCTTGGCATCATCGACAACGACCGCGTCGATCTGACCAACCTGCAGCGCCAGATCGTGCATGCGACAGAGCGGGTCGGCGACCTCAAGGTCGACAGCGCGCGCGCGACGCTGGCGGCCATCAACAACGATATCCGCATCGAAACCCACCCGCTGCGCCTCGCGCCGCAGAACGCGGCCGACATCATCGCCGGCTACGATCTCGTCGCCGACGGCAGCGACAATTTCGCGACCCGCTATCTCTTGACCGACGAGTGCTTCCGGCTGAAAAAGCCGCTCGTCGCGGCGGCATTGTCGCCGTTCGAGGGGCAGCTCTCGACCTTCCGGCCGTATCTCGGCGCCGGCCATCCGTGCTACCGCTGCCTCTTCCGCGAGCCGCCGCCGCCCGACACGGTGCCGCGCTGCGAGGAGGCCGGCATCCTCGGCGCCGTCGCCGGCGTCATGGGCACGTTGCAGGCGGTCGAGGTG
>DATJUL010000316.1:0-4551 GCA_035502295.1 Allostellaceae bacterium
GTTTGGAGTGCTTCAAGTTAGCCCGATCGTTCTCTAGGGAAACAGTTCAGTTTCGGTGCGGCTGATCACGAAGGCTTCGTGGCGTTCGAGGAAATCGCCGACGACCTCGACAAACGCCTCCGGCCGCTCGGCGGCGATCGCATGGCCGGCATCGTAGACCAGCACGAGTTGGCAGTTGTCGGTGATCAGCTCCTTGTAATGCCGGCCCATCTCGGGCGGGATCATGCGATCGAGCGTGCCGAACAGCACCAGGGTCGGGGTTTTGATCCCGCGCATCCTTTCCTCCAGCGCGGGTTCGCGTCCCGGACCCATGATCCGCATGACCAGCGCCTGCTGCTGTGCCGCGATCGCCGGGTCGGCTGTCGGGATGGGTGGCATGCGCTCGGGGTGGCCGTACAGCATACGCGCCATGTGTTCGGGCGAGCCGGAAGCGGGGCGCCCGCCGGGCTGCCGCAGCGCGGCCGGGCTTTCAAGCACCAATGCCGACAGCCGCTCCGGCTGCTGCACCGCGACCCAGACCGACGCCTTGCCGCCGAACGAGGTGCCCCACAGGTTGAAACGGTCGAGCCGCAAGGCGTCTGCGGCGTGTACCATCGTCAGCGCCAGTTCGGCCATGTCCTTTGTGCGGGTGTTCTCGGCCGACTGCCCGAAGCCGGGCATCTCGAACGCGATGACGCGGAACTTCTGCGCCAGCATGTCATGCGCATGGGTCAGCCGCAGTCCGCCGGCGCCGTGCAGGTGAATGAGCGGCGGCCCGTCGCCCGCCTCCCTATAGCGGATGCGAAAGCCGTCGGCCTCGACGAAATTCTCGCGAAACGCCGCCCCCGGCGCCGGTCTCGACTGTGCTGCTGCCACGCTGAATTTCCTTTCTGGTCTGGCCGCCGGTTCTACCACGCCTTGATCGTCGGCATCAGTTCGCGGGCGAAGAGGCGCATCGAGCGGCGCACGCCGGCCGCGTCCTGGCCCGGTTGGTGCAGGTTCAGCGACAGGTGGGTGAGGCCCAGGCCGCGATAGGGTTCGAGCAGGCTGAGCGCTTCTTCGGGCGTGCCGACGGCAAACGGCTGGCCGCCGTGGCCGATCTGCGGCACATGGCGGAATTCGCCGACCGGCGGCAGGCGCCCGAGCGGCTCGCCGTCGTGGCCGCGGCTGCCGGCCGCCGGGTTGCCGTGCGTGCGATAGAAATGCAGCACCTGGTGCAGCCCGGACTCGACCTCGTCCCACGCCTTCTCATGCGTCTCGGCAACATGCACGCGCAGCGGCACCGACGCGATCGTCAGCGCCGCCGGGTCATGGCCGAATTCGCGCAAGGCCGCCATATACTGCGCGTGGCCGCTCCCGGCGCCGGCCGCCATGCCGTAGCCGCGCCGCGCCGTCCAGCGCACGCTCTGTTCGCCCATCGCGGCAACGAGGATCGGCGGTCCCGGCTGCTGCACGGGCGCCGTCGTCATGTGCACATTGGGGAAATTGTAGTATTTTCCGGTGTGGTCGAAGCGCTCGCCGGCAAAGCAGCGCTCGATGATGCGCAGCGCCTCGAAGGTGCGGCCGAGCCGGTTCTCGATCGGCACGCCAAACGTTGCGAACTCGCGGGGCGACGAACCGACCCCGACCCCGAGATCGACGCGGCCGTCGGAGAGGTTGTCGAGCACCGCTGCGTCCTCGGCGATGCGGATGGGATTGTGCAGCGGCACAAGCAGCACAAAGGTGCCGAGCCGCACCCGCGTGGTGCGTGCCGCAACCGCGGCGAGAAAGGGAAACGGCGCAGGGCTCCAGGCATCGGGCGCGAAATGGTGCTCGCTCGCCCACACGCAGTCAAAGCCGAGTTCCTCGGCCAAGACCGCTTCTTCGAGATGGTCGCGGTAGAGCGCCGCGAGCGATTGCCCGCTGCCGGGCAGCGTGCGGATGCCGCTGGTGAAGACGAGTTTCATCAGCACCGCTTCCCGTCATTCCCGCGCAAGCGGTAATCCAGGGCGAGTGCTGGGGCGGCAGCCCCTGGGCCCCCGCTCCCGCGGGGGCGACGGGAGGTTATAGTGGAATTACACATCGCGGATGTGCGGCAGGACCTTCTTGCCGAACAATTCGAGCGTGCTCATCAGCGCGTCGATGTCGGCCGATCCGGGCGGCTGCAGCAGCAGGTCGATGACCCCGGCGCCCATGACCTGCTTGCACTGCTTCATCTGCTTGACGATCGTCTCGGGGCCGCCGACAAACGTCGTCGGCAGCACGCCGCCGACATTGGCGGGCTTGGCTTCGCCGGCGATGTTGCGCTTGTCAGCGTCGAGCAGCGCCGCCTTCAGCGATTCGCGTACCGGAAACGGCGGCTGCCCCTCGCGCCGGCGCAATTCGCCTTCCGCCGCGTCGTCGGTTTCGGCCAAGAGCATGTTGGCGCGGTAGACGATCTGATCGGGCGTCGGCGTCCAGCCGTAGTCCTCGCAGCGCTGCTTGTAATAATTCGTCGCCTTGGCCATGACCTCGAACGGCGCGAACGACACGCCAAGCCCGACATGGTTGCGGGCGGCGAACTCGCCGGCCTCGGCCGTCGTGCCGAGCGCGTAGGTCGGCGGGAACGGAAGCTGCAACGGGCGCGGCCAGATCGACACGGTGCGGAACTGGAAATAGCGGCCCTGCCAGCCGAACGGCTGCGGCTCGGTCCACGCCTTCAGCACCAGTTCCATGCCCTCGTCGGTGCGCTCGCGCGATTCGCGCGGGTTGAGGTCATAGGTGATCATCTCGTTGGTCGTGCCGCGCAGCATGCCGACGACGAGGCGGCCGTTCGCCATCGTGTCGAGCATCGCCAGTTCCTCGGCGAGCAGCACCGGGTTGCTGTGGCCGACGATCGGGCCCAACAGCGCGATCTTGATGTTCTTGACGAGGCCGGCGATGTTGGCCGCGGCGACCGTCACCGACGGGGTCAGGATGCGCGGGGAATAATGGTGCTCCGACAGGCTGATCCAGTCGAAGCCGAGATCCTCGACAAACTGCAGCCGCTCGATCATCTGTTCGTGCGATGTCTTGCCGGCATCGGGATCATAGGCCGAGGACGGCACCGGCCAGCCCTTCGGCACGTCGGCCGACGCCGTGTAGCGCCCGTTTTCGAAGTATGAAACCTTCATCTCGCCGTCTCCTCCCGCGCCGGCCGGCCGCCGCCGCCTGTCAGGGCGCGACGGTAGCACTCCCGCCGGCGGCTGGCGAGAGCTTGCGGTGCGCCCCGGGCCGCGCTGGCTTGACGCTCGCGCGCGGGTTTGGCACCGTTATCGCCTGCCTGTCCAGCCGGCGGCCGCCATGACCAAATCCGAACTCGTCCAACGCCTCGCCGAGTCCAACCCGCACCTCTATCAGCGCGACCTCGAGGCGATCGTCAATGCGATCTTCGACGAGATCGCCGCGGCCTTGGCACGCGGCGACCGGGTCGAGCTGCGCGGCTTCGGCGCCTTCTCGGTGAAGCGCCGCGATGCGCGCGTCGGCCGCAACCCGCGCACCGGTTCCAGCGTCGCGGTCGCCGAGAAGCACGTGCCGTTCTTCAAGACCGGCAAGCAACTGCGCGACCGCCTCAACCAGGAAGACGCGGCGGACTGAACGCTCTCGCTTTACGCTTTCTCGGCGGTGAGTGCGTCGGCGCCGGCGATGCGCTGGGCCAAGGCGGCGGCCAGAAAACGGTCGATGTCGCCGTCGAGCACCGCGGTGGGGTTGCCGGTCTCCACCCCGGTGCGCAGGTCCTTGACCATCTGGTAGGGCTGCAAGACGTAGGAGCGGATCTGGTGGCCCCAGCCGATTTCGGTCTTGCTCGCATTCATCGCATCGGTTGCCGCCTCGCGCTTCTCCAGTTCCAGTTCGTAGAGGCGGGCGCGCAGCATCGCGAAGGCGTGCGCCCGGTTCTGGTGCTGCGAGCGCTCGCTTTGGCAGGCGACGGCAACCCCGGTCGGCAGATGCGTGATGCGCACGGCGCTGTCGGTCTTGTTGACGTGCTGGCCGCCGGCGCCCGACGAGCGGTAGGTGTCGATGCGCAGATCCTTGTCGTTGATCTCGACAGTGATCTTGTCATCGACGACCGGATAGACCCAGACCGAGGCGAAACTGGTGTGGCGGCGCGCGTTGCCGTCGAACGGCGAGATGCGCACGAGGCGATGCACGCCGCTTTCGGTTTTGAGCCAGCCATAGGCGTCGGGGCCGTTGATGCGCACGGTTGCCGATTTGATGCCGGCGCCCTCGCCGGCGCTCTCTTCCAGCCATTCGACCTTGCAGCCGTGGTCTTCGGCCCAGCGCGTGTACATGCGCAGGAGCATCTCGGCCCAGTCCTGCGCCTCGGTGCCGCCGGCGCCGGCATGCACTTCGAGGTAGCAGTCGTTGCCGTCGGCCTCGCCCGAGAGGAGGCTTTCGAGTTCGCGCCGCTGCGCGTCCCGGCGCAGCGCGTCGAGCGTCGCCTCGGCATCGCCGACGATCGCCGCGTCGCCCTCGGCCTCGGCCAGTTCGATCAGTTCGACCGCGTCGGCAACCTCGCGCTCGATGCGGCGATAGCCATCGATCGCCCGGTCAAGCCGGGTGCGCTCGCGCAGC
>DATJUL010000317.1:0-5019 GCA_035502295.1 Allostellaceae bacterium
CTGCGCGGCGGTCGCCGATTGCGCCAGGCTGACATTCTCGTTCTCTTCGTTGTCGGGTCCGATCGCAAAATTCGGCTGGCGTTCGAGATACATCAGCGATGGCACGGCGCGCACGCCCTGACGCGTCAATGCGGGGCCGCCCAACATCGCCGGCGCGTCGTTCGGCGGGCCGTAGAAGTGCTTTGGGCTGTGGCAGGAGGCGCAGGCGAGCCGGCCCGACGACGACAGACCGGGATCGAAGAACAGCCTCCGCCCGAGCTGCGCCATCGCCGACAGCGGCGCCGCCTGGGGTCGCAGAAGATGCACCGGATGGGGATAGAGGCCGCGCGCGAGCAGAGCATTGGCCAGCGGCGGGTCGATCGGCGCCGCCGGCCGCAGCGCGATACCCAGCGCCGCCGCGGCTGCTGCGACGAGTACGCCGGCGCCAACCCAGGCCGCCGCGCGACGGCGCATGTCGCCGCGGTCAGCGCGCCGGCGACGCGCCGCCGGTCGCGGCGTCGAGATAGAGCCGCGGGTTTTTGCCGCCGCCGGCGAAATCGAACATGCCCATGATCGACCCGGCCGTCGCATCGAACGAGCCGCCGCCGAGGCGCTCGCCCTTCAGCCAGTTATCCTCGATGAAGCGCACGACGGAGGCCAGCGAGATCCGCGTATGGCTGACGAAATCGGCGCGAGACCACGGCGAGATGACAAAAAACGGCAGGCGCGTGCCGGGACCGCAGCGGCCGTTCACCGGCTTGCCGGCGACGCCCTCGGGCGGCGTTCCGGCGCCGCATTTGCCCGGCCCGTCGAGCTGGTCGGCCTCGGGATCGAACGACGAACTCGTGACTTTGGCAAACGCGTGGTCGTACCAGCCGTCGGAATCGTCCCAGGTGATGACGACCGCGGTGTCTTTCCACGCCGGCTGGTGTTCGAGGAAATCGATCAGCCGGACGACGCCCGCCTGCTCGTCGAGCGGGTCGGAGTAGGCGGCGTGGCCGTCCTGATAGGCGGCCATCTTGATGTAGGACACCGACGGGAAATTGCCGGCCTTCACGGCGTCGTAGAAATCGCCGAGGCCGTACTCGTGGTTGGCCGGGTCGCGGGTCTTGCCGTCATGTTCGAAGCTGGAGCCGATCGCGGCCACGGAACTTGGCCGCAAATGCTTCGGATTGGCCGTTGACGGGAAATACTGGAACCAGTTGTGGTGCGGGATATAGTCGGTGATGTCGGCGCCGACGACCGGCGAATGGGTGCTGCGCTTGCAGCCGGTCGTGCCGTTGGGGTTCGTCGTCGCGAGATCGAACCCGCCCATAAAGCCGCCCCAGGTGAGGCCGGCGGCGTTGAGCAGATCGCCGATATTGCGGCCGCTCATCATCGCTTGGTTTTTCGGGTTGGAGCAGACATCGTAGCCGGGATCGACATCGTTGATCATCGTCAAACCGCCCTGCCCGTCCTTGACGTAATAGGAAACCTTGGTCACGGTGGACGGCTTCTTGATTGTCTTGACGATCCGCATGCCATTGGTCTGGCCGGCAACGACTTCGAGCGCGCCGGGTGTCGAGGGACCGTAGGTGCCGTTATAGGCGTTGTCGCTCATCGCGAAATGCTGCGCGTAGTGCCACATCGCGGTGACCGTATTGCCGTCGTAATAGCCCATGACCTGGCCCTTGGTGCCGAAGGCGCCGACCCCGCCCGGCGTGCTCCGGCCTGTATATTTCGGGAAGAGGTCGGCCCGACCGCCGTCATAGGCCTGCTCTTCGGCGGTGTAGGAGTGGTCCTGGTCGGCCGTCGCGGCCTGCGTGCGGTCAAGGCGAAACGGCTCGGCCGCGTCGGCGCCGTTTTCCTTGTTGGTGAAATTGGGATTGTTGGCGAGGAGATGCGCGGCGGCGAGGTTGTTGACCGCCGGGGTGCCGGGCAGCGCCGCGAAGGCCGGTTCGCCGGGCGGGTTCGCGGCCTTCGGATAGGTCGCGAAATAATGGTCAAACGACACATTCTCCTGAAAGATCACGACGAGATGCTTGATCGGCGTCGCGGTTGGCGCCGCCTCCGCCGCCCCGCCCGAGGCCGCTTCCGGCGCGACCGCCCCCGCCGATTGCGCCGCGGCCGGCGGCGAGACGGCGAGCAGCGCGAAACACCCAAACAAAGCGGCGACCGATAGCGCGCGCATGACCGTCCCCCCGGGATCGATGGCGATTCCTCCGTCTACCCAGCGCGCATGACGCAATCGTGACAGAGGGCGAACAAGCGGCGCCTTATTCCACCGTGACCGCTTTTCGCCAGGTTGCGCGGTGATCTATCCGATCGCGAAGGCCTCGAGGAAGAATTCGCCGTGGTTGGGATCGACCGCGGCGCCGATCAGCGCGGCCACATCGCGGGTTTGGTCGATCGACAGCGGATACGACCACGCCGCTTGTGGGTCATCATCGGGCACCTGCGCGATCCGCTTCGCCTCCGACAGCAAGCGCCTGGGAACATCGAAGCGGATGTTCGCGCGATCGGTCTGGCGGTCGTAGCCGACCAAACGATGGATGACGCGCATGCTAGGGCTCCACACGCCGACCCGGCGCCGGGCCGCTGATCCTGCGGCCTGATTTGGGGTCGAATTCGCCGGTGTGAATACCCCGCCTGTTGTAGCGTTCGATCGTGCCGTGCTGGAAATCCCATTCGTAGACGTTGCCCGCGGCGTCGATCCACCGCGGCCGCCTTCGTCCCGCAACGGATGTCTTCGGCCGCACGCGCGCGGCATCGGGAAAACCGGGAAGAGTTTCCGGCGGCGGAACGTAGGCAATCGGGCCTACTCCACCGTCACGCTTTTCGCGAGATTGCGCGGCTGGTCGACATCGGTGCCCTTGTGCACCGCGACGTGATAGGCAAGGAGCTGGATCGGGATCGCGTATAAGAGCGGCGCGACAAACGGCGCGCAATGCGGCACCGCGATGCCGAAAAACGAGCGGCCGTCGAGCCGCGTCACCCCCGCGGCATCGGAGATCATGACGACGCGGCCGCCGCGCGCCATGACCTCCTCGACGTTCGACAGCGTCTTCGGGAAGAGTTCGCCGGGCGGCGCCAAGACGATGACCGGCACATTCTCGTCGATCAGCGCGATCGGCCCGTGCTTCATCTCGCCGGCGGCGTAGCCTTCGGCGTGGATGTAGGAGATTTCCTTCAGCTTCAGCGCCCCTTCCAGAGCCAGCGGAAAGGCGGTGCCGCGCCCGAGATAGAGCACGTCGCGCGCCAGCGCGATCTCGGCCGCGATCTCTTGCAGCCGCTCGTCATGCTGCAGCACTTCGCTGGCGCGCGACGGAATCTCGGCCAGTTGCCCGGCGAGCATCGCCTCGCCCGCCGCGTCGATCGTGCCGCGCGCCCGCGCCAGCGCGACGGTCAGCGCCGCCAAGACGGCGAGCTGGGTGGTAAACGCCTTGGTTGAGGCGACGCCGATCTCCGGGCCGGCGAGGGTCGGCAGCACGACATCCGCCTCGCGCGCGATCGTGCTCTCGGGCTGGTTGACGATGGCGATGATTTTCTGCCCGGCCGCGCGGCAATAGCGCAGCGCCGCCAACGTGTCGGCGGTCTCGCCCGATTGCGAGATGACGAGCGCCGCGCCGTCCTTCGGCATGGCCGGCGCGCGGTAGCGGAATTCCGAGGCGATATCGCTTTCGACCGGGATGCGCGCGATCTGCTCCAGCCAGTATTTCGCGATCATGCCGGCGTGGTGCGCGGTGCCGCAGGCGAGTGTCGTGATCCTGCCGATGTCGCCCAGCGCGAACGGCAGGTCGGGCAGATGCACGCTGCGGCTGACCGGGTTGATCAGCGCGTGCAACGTGTCGCCGATCACGGCCGGCTGCTCGAAAATCTCCTTCTGCATGAAATGGCGGTAATTGCCCTTGCCGATCAGCGCGCCCGACGCGGCGGTCTCCCGCACCGCGCGCCCCACCTCATTGTTGTCGCTGTCGAAAATCGCGACCTTGCGCGAGGTCACGACCGCCCAGTCGCCCTCTTCGAGGTAGCTGATGCGGCGGGTCAGGGGTGCCAGCGCCAAGGCATCCGAGCCGACGAACATCTCGCCGTCGCCGTAGCCGATCGCCAAGGGGCTGCCGCGCCGCGCGCAGACGAGCAGATCGTGCTCGCCGGCGAACAGAAAGACGAGCGCAAAGGCGCCTTCCAACCGCTCGAGCGTGCGCGCCACCGCCTGCGCCGGCTTGAGGCCCTGCGCCAGGTAATGTGTCGCCAGCACCGCGACGGCCTCGGTGTCGGTCTCGCTGTGGAATTCGTAGCCGAGGCCGACCAGCTCCTTTTTCAGCGCCTGGAAATTTTCGATGATGCCGTTATGAACGACCGCGACCCGGTCGGTGGCGATCGGATGGGCATTCTGTTCGCTCGGCTGGCCGTGCGTCGCCCAGCGCGTGTGGCCGATGCCGATCGTGCCGTGCACCGGCTCGCGCTTCAAGCGGGCGGCGAGCATGGCGAGCTTGCCCTCGGCGCGGCGGCGTTCGATCCGGCCGTCGGTCAGGGTCGCGACGCCGGCCGAATCGTAGCCGCGATACTCCAGCCGCCGCAGCCCTTCCAGCAATTCGCCGGCGACCGGCCGGTTGGCGATGATCCCGATGATGCCGCACATCAGCCCTGCTTCCCTTGCCTCTTCAGCCGGGCGCGCAGCTCGGCGGCGCGGCCGGGTTTGTCGACCTGGCGGGCGCGCGCGATCGTCAGCGCGTCGGCCGGCACGTCGGCGGTGACGATGCTGCCGGTCGCGACATAGGCGCCGTTGCCGACCGTGACCGGCGCGATGAGCGCCGTGTTCGAGCCGATGAACACGCGCTCGCCGATGATCGTGCGGGATTTGTTAACGCCGTCGTAATTGCAGGTGATCGTGCCGGCGCCGATATTGGTGCCGGCGCCGATCTCGCTGTCGCCGAGATAGGAGAGATGGCTGGCCTTGACGCCGGCGCCGAGGCGCGAGGCCTTGACCTCGACGAAATTGCCGACATGCACGCCCTCGTCGAGGACCGCGCCGGGCCGCAGCCGGGCGAACGGGCCGAC
>DATJUL010000318.1:0-7375 GCA_035502295.1 Allostellaceae bacterium
CGGCACCGCGACCGAATTGGGCGAGGATCTGCAATCCGAGGTCGTCGCCTATTCGGCCGGCGGGTTTCGCGATTTCACCCGCATCGCCGCCTCCGACCCGGTCATGTGGCGCGACGTGTTCCTGACCAACCGCGAGGCGGTGTTGGAGGTGCTGCAGCGCTTCAACGAGGACCTGACCGGGCTGCAGCGCGCGATCCGCCGCGGCGACGGCGAGGCCTTGCACCAATGGTTCACCCGCACCCGCGCGATCCGCCGTTCGATCATCGAAGCCAAGCAGGCGTGACCCCGTGGCCGTGCGTGCTTCGAGACGCGCCCCGGCGTTCCGGCGCGCTCCTCAGCATGACGGGCTTCGGTTGATGGCGTCCAACCAATGTCGTCATCCTGAGGCGCCTCGCGAAGCGAGGCCTCGAAGGACGCACAGCGTTGATCCGGGAAGGTTTCGCAGGTAATCCATTGTCATGAGCCAATCGACGACCAATCCGAAACCCGCCCAATTCGACTGGGCCGACCCGCTGTTTTTCGAGGACGAGCTCCTCGAAGACGAGCGCCTGGTGCGCGACAGCGCCCGCGCCTATTGCCAGGAAAAGCTGTTCCCGCGCGTCCTCTCCGCCAACCGCGAGGAGCGCTTCGACCGCGAGATCATGAACGAGATGGGCGCCTTGGGCTTCCTCGGCTCGACGATCGAGGGCTACGGCTGCGCCGGCGCGAGCTATGTGTCGTACGGCCTCGTCGCGCGCGAAGTGGAGCGCGTCGACAGCGGCTATCGCTCGGCGATGAGCGTGCAGTCGAGCCTCGTGATGTCGCCGATCCACGAGTTCGGCAGCGAGGCGCAGCGGCGGAAATACCTGCCGAAACTGGCGAGCGGCGAATGGGTCGGCTGCTTCGGGCTGACCGAACCCAACCACGGTTCCGACCCCGGCAGCATGGAGACCCGCGCCAAGAAGGCCGCGGGCGGCTATGTGCTGCGCGGCAACAAGATGTGGATCACCAACGCGCCGATCGCCGATGTCCTCGTCGTGTGGGCCAAGACCGAGGACGGCGTGATCCGCGGTTTCTTGTTGGAAAAGGGCATGGCGGGCCTCACGGCGCCGAAGATCGCCGGCAAGTTCAGTCTGCGCGCCTCGGCCACCGGCGAGATCGTCATGGACGATGTGTTCGTGCCGGAGGAAAACCTGCTGCCCGGCGTGTCGGGGCTGCGCGGGCCGTTTTCCTGCCTCAACAACGCGCGCTACGGCATCGCCTGGGGCGCGCTCGGCGCCGCCGAATTCTGCTGGCACGCGGCGCGGCAATACACGCTCGACCGGAAGCAGTTCGGCCGGCCCTTGGCGGCCAACCAGCTCGTGCAGAAAAAGCTCGTCGACATGCAGACCGAGATCACGCTGGGCCTCAACGCCTGCCTGCGCCTCGGCCGCTTGAAGGATTCCGGGCGCTGCCCGTCCGAGGCGATCTCGCTGTTGAAGCGCAACAATTGCGGCAAGGCCTTGGAGATCGCGCGGCTGGCGCGCGACATGCACGGCGGCAACGGCATCCACGACGAGTTCCACGTGATCCGCCACCTCGTCAATCTCGAAACCGTCAACACCTATGAGGGCACGCACGACATCCACGCGCTGATCCTCGGCCGCGCCCAGACCGGCATCCCGGCCTTCTCCAACTAATTAGAGCGGTATCGCGTTGGATCGAATCACCCCCTATCCGTCATGGCCGGGCTTGACCCGGCCATCTCTGAGATCCGCGGGTCAAGCCCGCGGATGACGGTTTGGGGTGCTTCAAGTTAGCCCGATCGTGCTCTAGGCCGGCGGGATCTTCGTCGCTGTCCCGGCGCAAGCCGGGACCCAGGCGCAACCATCTTCTATGCTGAAGAGTGGGTCCGGGCTTGCGCCGGGACAGCGGAATCGGGAGGAGAAACGCGAAATGCCGGCTTATTTTGTTGCCGAAGTCGATGTCACCAACCCGGTGGGGTACGAGCCGTATCGGCCGCTGGCCGGGGCGAGCATCGCGCAATACGGCGGCCGCTTCCTGGCGCGCGGCGGCGCGGCCGAATTGATCGAGGGCAGCCCCGCACCGAAGCGCGTCGTGATCATCGAGTTCGCCGACGGCGCGGCGGCGCGCCGCTGGTACAATTCGCCCGAATATCAAAAGGCGCTGCCGATCCGTCAGGCCAACTCGCAGGCCCGCGCGTTCATCATCGACGGCGCCTGACGCGCGGCGCTGCGTCGCGGCCTACGAGGTCGGAGCGTCGGCCGCCAGCGCCGGAACCGGGCGCGGGTTATCGTCGCCGAGCCGCTTGTGCGCCTCATCGCGGATGATGCGGGCAAGCTCGGGCTGGCGCGCCAGCAGCTCGTGGAAATCGACGATGTCGAGCACCAGGAGCGTGCTGATGCGGGCGGCGGCGACCGTCGCGTTGCGCGGCTCGCCGGTGACGAGCGCCCGCTCGCCGAAAAACTGACCCGAGCCGAGATAGATCGATCCCGACTGCAGCCGCACCTCAACCTCGCCGTCGGCGACGAAGTACATGCAGTCGCCGGGCTCGCCGCGCCGCATGATGATGGTGCCCTGGGGATAGTCGCGCGGGCGCAGGAGGCGCGCCACCTCGGCGATCAGCGCCGCGCTGATGTTGTGGAAAAACGGCACCTTGGCGACCAGCTCCCAGGTGCGCAGAAAATCGCGCCGCCGCAGCTCTTCGGCATAGCCGTTGACCAGAATGCCGGTCCACAGCGCGAAAATCAGGATGCCGCCGACCATGACGACGCCCGACAGCGCGCGGCCGGCAATGGTCCGCGGCACGACGTCGCCGTAGCCGGTCGTCGTGATCGTCACGATCCCCCACCACAGCGCCGCCGGGATCGAGGCGAAGGTTGCCGGATCCATGGGATGGGCATTGCGCTCCAAGAGGTAGGCGAGGCTGGCCGCCGACAACAGCACGATGCAAAAGCCGAGCAGCACCGACAGGAGCGCGTGGCGGGCATGGCTGATGACCCGGCCGAGACTCGCCAGGCCCGGCGAATAGCGCACGTATTTGAAGGCCCAGATAAAGCCGAACAGCGTCGCGTCGGGGCCGTAGAAGAGCGCGATGATCCCGGGCAGGACGGCCGCGAGGTCGAACAGGCCGCCGAGCGACAGCATCCACCCGAGCCGCGCGTCCAGCGTGCCGCGATGGGCGCCGCCCGGCGCCTCCGGCGCGGCGATCAGACGCAGCACGAATTCGAGCAGAAAAAACACCGCGACGACGTAGAACCCGCCGGCCAGCGCCGCGCCCCAGGCCCGCTCAAGCGGCTGCACCGTCACGATCATCATGATCGCAATGCCGAGCGCCGCCATGAGGTGATGCGCGACGCGGAAGAGTCGCGCCCCACCGCCGGGGCTTTCCGGCCGCAGCATGAGGTAAAGGCGGCGGCGATCCATCGCCGCAGTTTACCCGGCGAAGGTTAATGTCGGAATACCCCCGTGATTCCCCGCCCGCGGCGTTTTTTTGCTATAGAAGCCTTGCCACGCCAACCGCCGGGCTGCCGCGCTTGCCGCTCCTGCCGAAATCGCGCCGCGCCGCCTTCGCCTTTCTGCACGATGTCGCGATGGCCGCGCTGTCGTTCGTGCTGGCGCTGTTTCTGCGCCTGGGCGAGGACGCGCTGTCGTTTCATCCGAGGTTGATGCTGCTCTACGGCGTCGCCTTCACGCTGATCGCCGCCGCTGTGTTCCTCGTCACCGGCCTCTACCGCGGCATCTGGCGCTACGCCTCGCTGCCCGATCTGTTCAGCATTGCGCGGGCGGCGACGTTGACCGAGCTCGTGTTCCTGCCGGTCATGTTTCTGTTCACCCGGCTCAACACGCTGCCGCGCTCGTTTCTGTTGATCGACTGGCTGGTGCTGGTGGCGCTGTTGGGCGGACCGCGGCTCGGCTATCGGCTGTTCAAGGACCGCGGTCTCGATCACGTGCTGGAACGCGCCCGCGGCGGCCGGATTCCGGTGCTGCTGATCAGCACGAAGGACGGCGCCGACACGTTCATCCGCGAGACCGTGCGCGACCGCAATGCGCTCTACCGCGTCATCGGCATGCTGGCGGATACGCCGTCGCGGGTCGGGCGCGAGATTTACGGCGTCCCGGTGCTCGGCACGATCGACGCGTTGGAACGCGTCGTCGCCGCTCTCGACCGGCGCGGCCGGCGGCCGCAAAAGCTGGTCGTCACCCCGCAGGGCCTCGCCGGCGCCGAGGTGCGGCGCCTCTTGGACCGCGCCGATGCGCTGGCGATCCCGCTGGCGCGCCTGCCGCGGCCGACCGAACTGCGCCAGACCCGCGCCGATATGCCGCGCGTCGAACCGATCGCGATCGAGGACCTCTTGGGGCGGCCGCAGGCGGTGCTCGACCGCGAGGCGATGGGGCGCCTCATCCGCGGCCGGCGCGTGCTGGTGACCGGCGCCGGCGGCACGATCGGCTCGGAACTCGTGCGCCAGATCGCCGCCCTGGCGCCGGCTCGGCTGGTGCTCGTCGACAGCAGCGAGTTCCTGCTCTATTCGATCGACGGCGAATTGCGCGAGCGCCGCCCGCCGTTCGTCGTCGAGCCGGTGCTGGCCGATGTGCGCGACCGCCGCCGCATCGAGGCGCTGATGGTGCAGGAGCAGCCGCAGATCGTGTTCCATGCGGCGGCGCTGAAGCATGTACCGATGGTCGAAGCGAACCCGATCGAGGGGATACTGACCAACACGATCGGCAGCCGCAATGTCGCCGAGGCGGCGCGCGGCGTCGGCGCTGGGCTTGTCGTGCTCATTTCGAGCGACAAGGCGGTGGATCCGGCCAGCGTGATGGGCGCGACCAAGCGCCTCGCCGAGGCCTTCTGCCAGGCGCTCGACCTGTACGAGGCGCGCCGCGGCACCGCCGGCACGCGGTTTGCGACGGTGCGGTTCGGCAACGTGCTCGGCTCGACCGGCTCGGTCGTGCCGCTGTTCCAACGCCAACTCGCCGCCGGCGGCCCGTTGACCGTGACCCACCCCGAGGTCAGCCGGTTTTTCATGACCGTGCGCGAGGCGGTCGAACTCGTGCTGGAGGCCTCGGCGGCGACCCAGGCGGAAGGCGAGCGCGAGGCCGAACGCGGCAGGATTTTCGTGCTCGACATGGGCGAACCGGTCAAGATCGTTGACCTGGCGCGGCAGGTGATCCGGCTGGCTGGCCTGCGGCCGCAGCGCGATGTTGCGATCAGTTATGTCGGGCTGCGGCCCGGTGAAAAACTGCACGAGGCGCTGTTCCACGCCGACGAGGCGCCGATCCCGGCGCGCAACCCGGCGCTGCGGCTGGCGGCGCCGCGCACGGCGGATTATGCCGTGCTCGCCCGCTCGCTCGACGAACTCGAAGAGCAGGCGCGCGCCGGCAACGAGGCGCGCGTGCTCGACCTGCTGCATCGGCTGGTGCCGGAATACCGCGCCGAACCGCCGCCGCCGACGGCCGCCGCGGCGGGATCGGATTGAGGCCGGATGCGCTGCGGGCGGTGGGCGTTGCTCGCCGGCATGGCGGCGCTGTGGCTGCCGCTGCCGGCGGCTGCGGCCGAAGTCGCGGCGCTCTATCAGGCCGATTGGGCCGGCTTGCCGGCCGGGGAAATTCGCCTTGCGCTGAGAGACAGCCCCGGCACCTATCGCGACGAGATCGCGATTCGCACCGAGGGTCTGCCGGAGCTGTTCACCCGCTTCAGCGCCGTCGCGGTCAGCGACGGCCGCCCCGGCGCGCTGCTGCCGGCGCCGCTTCAGTATGACGCGCGGTACGGGCTGCGCAAAAAGCGCCACAAGCGGCTGGTCATGCGGTTCGCGGCGCACGGCGGCGCCGTCGTCGCCGATCGCGGCCCCGGCGACACCAGCGACAAACCGCCGCTGCCCGAGCGGTTTCGCGTTGGCGTCGTCGATCCGCTGAGCGCGCTGACGGCGATCCGCGAGGCGCTGCGCCGCGGCGATCGCGGGCGCTTTACCGTGCCGGTTTATGACGGTGCGCGGCGCTTTGACGTGATCGTCCGGGTGCTGCCCAAAGCGACCGGCGAGAAAAATCTGCATCTCGCCCTGCTGCTGGCGCCGATCGCCGGCTTCAAGGGCGAATCGGGCGACGACGGCAACCCGGACGATAGGCCGCGCCCGGCGCGGTTGACGATGACCGACGATGCGCGGCTGATGCCGCTGTCGTTCAGCGTCTCGCTCGATTATCTGCCGCTTGTCATCGAGTTGAGACGGTGGTGCACAAATGCGGCGGCATGCCGCTGGTGAGCGGCCGGCGGGTCGCGGCGAGGGGAGGAGCGGGGTGCGCAGAACGGTGTTGCTGGCGCTGGCGGCCGCGGCGGCGCTGCTGCTGGCCGCCTGTTCCAACGGCAGGTTCGTGCCGGTTGCGGGCGACGCGAACGGCCGGCTGCATCTCCAGGAAGACTGCGGCAACCCGCTGTGGAAACAGCAGAACCTCGGCCTGTGGTATTCATTGTGCCGCAAACCGCTGGCGTTGTAACGGCCTTGAGGCGCCACCCCGATGCAATCCCTCGAAGCCGCCGAACTGATCGACGAGAGGCCGGACGAGCGCCTCGACGCCGCCCGGCTCCTGCCGTATCTGCGGGCCCATCTGCCGGGCGCCGAGGGCCGGCTGACGGTGCGTCAGTTCGGCGGCGGCAAGGCCAATCTGACCTATCTGCTGCGCTTCGAGGCCGGGGCAAGCGCCAGCGAATTTGTGCTGCGTCGGCCGCCCTTGGGGCCGATCCCGCCGGGCGCGCACGACATGGCGCGCGAGCACCGCGTGCTGTCGGCGCTCCACCGGCGCTACCGGCCGGCGCCGCGCAGCCTGCTCTTCTGCGCGGACGACAGCCTCATCGGTGCGGTGTTCCTGGTCGAGGAGCGGCGGCGCGGCTTTGTGATCCGCGACGACATCCCGGCGGAATTGGCCGGGCAACCGGCGCTCAACCGGCGCATCGGCGAGGCGCTGGTCGATGCGCTGGCCGATCTGCACCTTGTGCGGCCGGACGAGGTCGGGCTCGGCGATCTCGGCCGCGCCGAGGGCTATCTGGAGCGCCAGCTCGCCGGCTGGACGCGGCGCTGGCAAGCGGCGCAGGGCGGCGAGGAGGCCGCGCGTTCGGCTGCCCTGTGGGCGCCGCTGCTCGACCGGCTCGCGGCCGAGCTGCCCGCCTCGCACGGCGCCGCGCTCCTCCACAACGACTACCGGCTCGACAATTGCCTGCTCGACCCCGCCGATCCCGGACAGATCGAAGCCGTGCTCGATTGGGACATGTGCACGCAGGGCGACCCGCTCGCCGATCTGGGATACCTGCTCAATTACTGGGTCGAGCCGGACGACCCGCCGGAATGGCGCGAGATCGCCGCGATGCCGACCTGGCGCCCCGGCTTTCCGTCGCGCGCCGAGGCGA
>DATJUL010000319.1:0-10488 GCA_035502295.1 Allostellaceae bacterium
ACGTCGAGGTGGAGCGCGCTGGTCTCGGCGCTCTCGACACGGCCGGCGCGGATGCGCGCGAAATGCGCCTGCGTCGCGCCGGCTTCGAGATTGCGGAACACTTCCTTCTCGCCAAGAAGGCGTCGGGCCGCGCGCGCATCCTCGGTCATGAACACGGCCGCCGCTGCCTGCACATTGCCGGCGAGACGCTCCAGCATCTCGCGGATTTCGGCTTGTCCCTCCGTAGAGAAGGCGAGGCCGCGCTTCAGCCGTTTGCCGGCGATCGTCATCAGCCCCTGCTCGATGATGTCGCCGGCATGTTCGAGGTTGGTCGCGAAAGCGAGGATTTCCCCAAGGCGCCAGTTGTCGTTTTCGTCGAGGGAATCGGGATCGAGCGCTGTCAGATAGGCCTTGACCGCGCCGTTGAGCCGGTCGACGACGGTATCGAGGCGCTTGACCGTGGCACGCTCCTGGCGGTCGCCGCCGTCGAGCGCCGCGAGGCTGCTGCGCAACATCGCTTCGACGACATCGGCCATGCGCAGGGCTTCGCGCGCCGCGCCGGCGAGCGCGATCGGCGGCATCTCGCGCGCCGCCGCATCGAGATAGAGCGGCTTTGACGGGTCGCTCGGCACCGCCTGCGCCGGCAGCAGCCGCGTCAACAGGCGCGCGAACGGTCCCAGCACGGGCAGGAACAGCGCGGCCGTCGCGAGATTGAACAGCGTGTGGAAATCCGCGACGGCCCGCGCCCTGTCCGGCTCCAGCGTCACGATCAGCGGCGCGATCCACGGCAGCAGCGCGAGGCCGACGGCGCAGCCAATGAGGCGGTTCAGCAGATTGCCGACCGGAAGCCGGCGCGCAGCCGGATCGCCGCCCGCGCCGCTCTCGAGCAGCGGGATCAGCGCGGTGCCGAGATTGGCGCCGAGCACCAGCGCAAATCCGGTCTGCGGCGGGACGACCCCGGTCGCGGTCAGCGACACGATGAACAGCACCGACGCGACGCTGGAATGCGCGGCCCAGGTCAGCGCCGCGGCGAGGATCACGTCGATGACCGGCTGCGTCGCGACCATCCCCATCAAGAGGCGCAGGCTCGGCACATTCTCAAACGGCGTCATCAATGTGATCAACTGCACCAGCGCGATCAGCATCAGCCCGAGGCCGATCGCCACCCGCCCCAAATCATGCGAACGAGAGTGACCGCCCTTGCGGAACAGGATGACCCCGACCAGCACCAGCAATGACGCGGCGCCGCCGATCCGGAACGTGAACAGCTGCACGATCAGCGTCGTGCCGAGATTGGCGCCGAGCATGACCGCGAGCGCCGGTACGAGATCGACCAGGCCGCCGGCCGCAAGTCCGGCCGCCATCAGGCCGGTCGCCGTGCTGCTCTGCAGGACCGCGGTGATCCCGAGCCCGGCGGCAAAGCCGCGCAGCCGATTGCCCAGCGCGTGCCCGAGCATCCGGCGCAATTGCGGCCCGAAGGCGCGCTGGATGCCGCTCTGCACCATATGGACGCCCCACAGCAGCAGGGCAACGGAACCAGCGAGATCGATCAGCGTCAGAGTGGTGCCCATCTCTCACCCCTGCCGGAACCGACGTGCGCCCTGCATCAATCGCGGTGTGACCCAAAAAATCAAGTGTTCGGCATCGAATTGCGGCGCCGACCCCGTCAATAAGGTTGAAACCCCGCGGCAGCTTCCCAAATGGCGTGCTCCCATCTCGGCGGCGGAGGCGACGACGGACACGATCCTTCACCAGGCCGGGGTCGTCGCCTATCGGATCGTTCACGGCGAGGTCCGGGTGTTGCTGATGACCTCGCGTGAGACGGGCCGGTGGATCATTCCGAAGGGAAACATCGATGCCGGCTCGACGCCATGCGCGGCCGCCGAGCGCGAGGCCTACGAGGAGGCCGGCGTCAGGGGCATCTTGAATGCAATGCCGCTGGGCTTCTACACCTATCTCAAGCGGCTCGGCTCGGGGGATTTGCGGGCGGCAACGGTCGAGGTGTATCTGCTGCGGGTCACGGAACGCTTGAAGAAATGGCCCGAAAAGGGCCAGCGCCGATTGTCATGGGTATCGACAGACGAAGCAATCGCGCTGATCCAAGAACCCGGCATTGCGCCGCTGCTGCGGCGGCTGAAGGAATTCGCGGCAGCCCTCGCGCCGGCAGAACACGCCTGACAATAGGGCGATCGGCCAGCTTGCTCCACGCCAAGGCGGCCGGTAGCTGCGCTCATCTCTGTTTCAGAGAAAACCCTGGGAGCGCCGGCACGGCACTGTCCCGGCGCCGCGGCGTCCGCTCTGGCCCCGATCGGAGAAGTCGTGCGGATACCACGGACGGTGTATGATCGATAACGCCCTGGGACCCAACAACGGGGGGCCAACATGCATCGAGGGGCTCTCATGCTGGCCGCTTTGGGCGCAGCGGTCGCATCGTCGAAGGCGTCGGCGCTCACGACCTATTCGACATCGCCGTTCCGCACGATAATCGCCGAAGCGACCGTACCGGACCGCAATGATTCGAAGCTGTATTTCAGCGTCCGCTCCGGCATTGTTTCACACGATGGGAAACCTGAAATAACCTCGGCGGATGGAATCTATTATCAATCATCGGGGGATGCGCAGATCACCGTCGGACATCGTGTGATGACGTTGGGGAGCGGCGACGGCCTGTTTATGCCTGCGAACACAAGGTTTTCAATCCGATCACAGGCCGGCGGCGAGCCTGCCGCATACCTGCTGTTTCTGCTTTCGTCGGACCGCCAGTTGCGAGGAGGGGTGGCGGCCGGCGCTTCCGTCGAGGTCTACCGCTCGCCATCGCCCATTCCGGGTCTCGGACGGGTGCGAAATCTCGTCAGCCTAAGCCGGGTTCCGGTGCCGCCCCAGTCGCCCTTGGATCCACTTCACCAGCGCTCCGGCGCCGCGCTCCACTATATCCTTTCCGGTGTTGGCGCCGAGTTTACCGAAGTCCGCGCGACGCAAAGAGGGCCGGGATCGATCTCATACGAGCCGAGAGGCTTCGTCTATCATTGGAGCAATCCCGGGGCTAGACCGCTCGTCTACCTCGTCTTCAATATAAGCCCGAATGGCTTGCCGCCGGTACTCGAAGTCGATGGCCGCTCATCGGACCAGTCTGTCGCCCAAGCGCACGTAACGCTGGCCATATACTGCGTCGTTCTGTCGGTTATTCTGGTGTTGATGATCTACGTTACGACGAGAAGCGGCTTGCGGCATGAAATAAAAATCAGCGATCATCACGACAAGAGTTGACGCGGGATCATCGCGCTCTGGACGCGCAGCGCCGCCATCTCCGTGTTCAGCCGCTGCGAGGCGCGCCCGATACGAGCGAGACCAATGACCGGTTCCGCAGGGTTATCGTTCATTGCTCGCTCAAAGGCCGCGCCGACACGGATGCCGCAGCTGTTTACCGCATTGCATCGGCGTTTCGATCAACCTGCATCGGCGCGGACGAGGCAGCCTATTCGCGGCGGGCGGCGGCGATTTCGTCTTCGGTGTAGCGGAACGCGCGGAACACCCAGTTGTTGAGGCCGAGGGCGCCGGGTTCGTCGAAAAAATAGGGGCTGACATATTCCCACACGACAGCGCCCGCCCGTGTCACCTCGAAAATCCGGCCGTGGCAGCCCTCGCAGATCAGCGTGTTGCCGTTGTGGAGGCGCTGCGCGCCGGAGATGTACGGGCTGAAGAATTCGAACACCGATTGGTCGATATAGCGCCACACGATCGCGTTGGTCCGCGGATCGACCTCGATGACCCGCGAGAAGGTTGCCGGGTTGTCGCGGCGATGCGTGCCATTATCGAAAATCAAAACGTTGCCGTTGGCCAAGGGGCGCGGGTCGTGCTGCTGCGCCAAGGGCGGCGAGCCGAGTTCCCACAAAATCCGGCCGCTCGGCCGCTCGATCAGGACGACGGTCGAGATATTGCGAAAGCTCGCGAGGATGTTGCCGTCGGCGGTCTCGGCGACGGTGTTGCCGTGGGTCCATTCGGCGCGATGGTCCTGCGGCGTGATCGGATGGGTTTCCGGCGCCAGATGGTCCCAGCTGCGCCATTCCCACACGGTCTCGCCGGCCGTCGTCATCTCGACGAGGTAATCGGCATAGATGACGCCGTCTGTCGCTTCGCTGCCCGGCAGCCCGCCCTGCACCCTCGCCGCAATTTCCGGCGGCAGCGCCTTGAGGCACAACAGCAGCACGTTGCCGTTGCGCAGCTTACGCGCGTCGTGGTGGTGGTCGTGATGGCGCACCTGCCATAACACGCGGCCGTGCCAATCGACCTCGAGCGCGGCGCCGGCCTTGAAACGGCGCCACGCCTCAAAGCGGTCGAGATCGTCCATGACCTTGCCGGTGTAGAACAAATTGCCGTTGTCGAGCAGGTAGCCGTAAAGGCCGGGCGGATGCGGCAGCATCCAGCGATGGGCCATTTCGCCGGCCATGTCGATCAGGTACACGCTGCCGTCGCCGAACATCGGCGCGAACAGCGTGTAGCCGGGCTGCGCCAGCGCCGGGTCGTGGGCGATGAGGCCGGTGCGGGCGCGGCGGATCTTCTGCTGATCAACGCTTGTCATCGATATCCCCGGGTTGTCGCCGATACCCTAACCCTAAGCGCGCGATACCGCCGCAACAACGAAGCAGTGGCGTCGCGGCCGGCTTGCCGGGATGCGGCGCTCTGTGCCAGTGTTCCATGATGCAACCGCCCAATTACTACGCCGCGCCGGGCTTCGAGCGCGGCGGGCTCAAGCGCCGCGAGCCGGACTGGATCCGCGCCCAGGCGCTCGATCCGGGCAGTGTCTTTGTGCCGGTGTGGCGCAACCAGAACCTCGTCATCGAGGTCGCGGGTGGCGAACCGCGCGCCGCGATCGTCGCCGCCTCGGCGCTGGCCGAGGTCGTCGGCGGCCCGGCCGAGGCGGCGATCGACGAGCGGCTCGGCCAGGGCGACCTGGTGTTTCTCGGGATCATCGAGGCGCGGGCGCATTTCGCGCTCGACGTGTCGGCGCATGCGGCGCCGCTTGACGCGTTGCGCTCGCCGGCGCTGGCCGCTTCCGGCATTGCGCAAGCCGAACTGCGCTTTGCCGATCTGCGCCAGCTCGCCGGCCGGCTCCAGCGCCCCGAGGCGGCGCTGCTGGCATTGGCGCGGGCGATGGCCTATTGGCATATGCGGCACCGTTTCTGCGGCCAGTGCGGCGCGCCGACCCGGAGCGAAGAGGCCGGCCACATGCGGCGCTGCACCGACCCGGCCTGCGCCGCGCTGCATTTCCCGCGCACCGACCCCGCCGTCATCATGCTGGTGACCGACGGCGCCGAGCGCGTGCTGCTCGGCCGCAGCCGGAATTTCGTCCCCGGCATGTATTCGACCTTGGCCGGCTTTGTCGAGCCGGGCGAGAGCCTCGAAGACGCCGTGGTGCGCGAGGTGCGCGAGGAGACCGCGGTCGAGGTCGCCGCCGTCACTTACCATTCGTCGCAGCCGTGGCCGTTCCCGGCCAACATCATGCTCGGCTTCTACGCCGAGGCGACGACGACCGAGGTCACGGTCGATTACGGCGAATTGGAAGACGCGCGCTGGTTCGACCGCCAATGGCTTGCCGCCCACGCCGACGACCGCAGCGAGGAATTCCGCCTGCCGCGGCGCGATTCGATCGCCCGCCGCCTCGTCGAAGACTGGCTCGCCGGCTGACCCCCGCGATCCACATTGCCCTGCCGGAAGGACTTCGCATCGGCGGTCCCGCGTTATCCGGCCATCCAAGGGTTGATGACCGCAACACCGCAGCCCTCAAAGCCGGCAATGTCGCGGGTCGCGACCGAGGCGCCGGCTGCCAGCGCGATTGCGGCGATCTGCGCGTCCAGAACGGCCATCGGCTTTCCCCCGCGCCGCCGCCTGCTCATGATCTCTGCGTAATGGGGCGCCGCCGCGGTGTCGAACGCCAGAATACGATCAAAGTCGAATTCGAACATTCGCTGCGCGTCGGCACCGAGTGAACGCTTGCGTCGTCCCAAGGGTAATAAAGCGATCCCATAAAGGATCTCGGCCTGGGTAATCGTCGTTGTTGCGAGATCTTGCCGCGGCTGCCGGACCATCCACGCCATGACGGCGGCAGTCGGTCGCGACCGCATCAGTTCCGAGACGACATTGGTGTCGAGAACAATCACTCGTCGAAATTCGGTGGCGGACCGCCGAGTTCACGGCGCGGTATCTCAAGCTCAACGCCGCCGTAAGGCGCAAAGCGTCGGCGAATCGCCTCTGCGAGGTCCAGCCCGCTTTCCTCTGCCTTGGCTTCGGGCGCGGCGCCGACAGCGTCTTTGATGATCTGCCGCAGTTCTGCTTCCATCGATCGGCCATGCTGGGCGGCGCGCACCCGCAACCGCTGGCGGACTTCCGGATCGACGTTGCGGATCGTCAATGTCGTCATCAAGCTGGTCCCACGCGCCATGTCTCCTATGTCTGCAATGTATGCAACGCCGGCATTGCCTGCAACACGCGCGCGCGGGCGCATAAGCGCGGGGGCGGGGGTGCGTTCCGGGCATTGGCAAAACCCTTGCCAAACGCGCTAAAGTAGCGGCAGCGCAGACAGTCCGGAGGGAGCCCGCCATGCATTACCGCCGCATCTCGGCCGATTGCCATCTCGACATGCCCTGGATGCCGCCCGAGCTGTTCACCGAGAACGCGCGGGCCGAACTGAAAGATCGCATGCCCTATGTTGAGGACGGGCCGGATGGGCCGCAATGGGTCGCCAAGAACGGCGCCAATTTCGGCCTGTTGAACGGCGTCGGGCCGGGTGGCGCGAAGCACATCCCCGGCCAGAACGTGCGGGTCGACATCATGGCCGAGCACGGCCTGTTTTCGGATGCCAAGCACGGCAAGGTGCGGTGCAGCGACCCGCATCTGCGGCTCCGGGACATGGAACAGGACGGCGTCGACGCCGAGGTCATCTACGGTGTCTTGGGCACCGCCTCCAAGCTCAACGACCGCGAGGCCTCGAACGAGGTGCTGCGCATCTACAACGACTGGCTGAAGGAGTTCTGCAGCCATTACCCCGACCGCCAGATCGGGCTGGCCTGCCTGCCCTACGGCAGCGTCGAGGATGCGGTCGCCGAGGTCTACCGCGTCGCTCGGATGGGGTTGCGCGGCCTCGAACTGTCATGCTCCTGGGACATGGAGCCGATGTGGCACCCGAGCTGGGAGAGCTTCTGGAAGGCGGTCGACGAGGTTGACTTGCCGCTGCATTTCCACACCTTCCCGACGACCCCGCCGCGCGCCCGCCAGGAGGCGCCGCAGGTGCGCCGCGCCGCGATGTTCACCGGCGTCTCGGCGTTCCAGATGGGCCTCATCCACATCATCGCCGGCATGATGGGAGCCGGCGTCTTCGAGCGCTATCCGAACCTGCGCGTATCGTTCGGCGAGAGTGGCGCCGGCTGGCTCGCCTATGCGCTGCACCGCATGGATTTCGAGTTCGAGGACCGCTTCCGCGATCTGATGAAGCTGAAGCCGTCGGAATACTGGCGCCGGCAGTGCAAGGCGACGTTTCAGTTCGACCCGATCAGCACAAAACTGGTCGACGATATCGGCATCGAGACCATGATGTGGGGGTCGGACTACCCGCACACCGACGGCATCTGGCCGGAATCGACCAAGTATATCGACGAGCAGTTCGCCGGCCTGACCGCCGACCAGATCCGCAAGATCACCTGCGAGAACGCGGCCAAGTTTTACCGGCTGTCGAACTGACCCGGGCGGGGCCGGCGCGGGCGGGCGCTTGACCGCGCCGCGGACGGAATTTAAAAGTCGCGGTTCGCGCGGCCCGCAGTTGGGCCGCGCGGCGTTTTCCGAGCGAGGATAGCATGGCCCGCAAATGTCCGGTGACCGGCAAGGGCGTTCAGGTCGGCTGCAACGTCAGCCATTCCAACATCCACACCAAGCGGCGCTTCCTGCCCAATCTGCAGCGCATCTCGCTGCTGTCCGACACGCTCGGGCCGGTGCGGCTGCGCCTGTCGGCGGCAGCCATCCGCACGATCGAGTTCAAGGGCGGCCTCGACGCGTTTCTGAAGAGCGCCGCCGACACCAGATTGTCGCCGGAGATCCGTCGCCTGAAGCGGCGGATTGCCGCCGCCGCGGCACGCCGCGCGGGATAGAAGCGACCCGCCGCGGCCGCGTTCCATCGCTGCTCAGCGACGGCGGAAGGCGGCAAGGCGCAGATGCCGGCGCTCTGCGCGGCGGAACGACGCACGGATGACACTTAACCGCCGGCGATGCAGGCGGCGCTCGCGCCAGCCGACCGCGACGATGCGATGCCGTGCATGCCGCGCCCGCAAGATGCCGGGCGCTTGCCGCATAGCTGCAACCCTCTTGATCGCGACCGCGGCGACTTTCCGCCTGCCCGCGGCCGAGGCGACGGCAACCGCATGCGGCGCGGCGGGGCTGATGTCGGGCGAACCGGCGAGAAGCGGCGCGTTCTTCAGCCGCTCCTTCGGCAACTGCACGAGCGCCGCGGCGACCGGCTTGCCGCCGACAAAGACCGCGCGCGGCACGACGCTGGCAAACGCGCGGTTGCGATAGCTGCCGTCGATGACGCTCGCCGGCGGCGCGCCGGCGGCCGTCGGTCCGATCGCCGCCACATCGGCGACCGACCCGAGATTGAGCCGGCGGATCGTCGCCGGGTCGGTCGTGTAGCGCGGCCAATAGACTTCGCCCGGCGCCAGCGGGAACCAGCCGACGGCCGGTCCGCTCGCGTCGGGATAGCTGATCCCGACCCCGGCCGTGCCGAGAAACGCGACGACGGCCGGCATGAAGGCGGGATCGCCGACCCGCAGGCCGGGCACCCAGCCCCACCGGTCGCCGCCGTCCGGTGCCGGAAACCGCGCCCAGCGCCCGTAATGCGACGGCGCGAAGCCCCAGGCCGCATCGTCGATCCAGGTCCAGCCCCATGGCGTCATCCAACGCCAATGGCCGAAGCGGTAGGGCGCCCAGCCGCTCGGCACGGTCCGCGGAAACCACACCGCGCCGCTTCCGCTCATGGTCTGCCAATCGCCGCTGCCGTCGAGCGCGGCGTACCCGGTCATATCGGCGGAGACATGCGCCAGCGCCGGCGATGCGGCTGCTTCTGCGCCCGTCGCCGGCCGCCACCATGCGACAAAATCGTCTGCGGCCGGGCCGTCGAGAGGCGTCGGGACCGCATCGGCGGCGCCGAGCGGGATCGCCTCGCCGGAAGCAACGGTCGTGTCGCCGCCCTTGCCGATGAAGCGGGCGCGGCCGGCAAACACCGCGAGCCGGCCCGGCGCCTTCGCGTCACCCGCCGCGATGTCGTAATCGCCCGCGGTCTGCAACCAGACCTGGCCGTGCGGCGTGTCGATCTCGATCGTGTGCGCCGGATCGGCCGTCGACAGCACGACCCCGATCCGTCCCCGCTGCAGCAGCAGGTGGAGGCCCGTGCCGGCATCGAGTTGCCCGAGTTCGAGGTCACTGTCGGACGCCAGCGCCACGCTGTCGGCGCCGACGCGCAGCTGGGCGCGACCCGAAGCGGCGGTGCGCATCGACATTGCGCCCGCGACCGGCTCGTTGACTTCGGCGCCCTGCCATGCACCGCCCGGCGAGCGCAGCGCGACAGCGCCGTCGACCGCCGCGACGCGCCCGACCAGCGGCGCCGGCGGTGCAGCGCCAGCCGGCGGCGCGGCAATGATGCCGGCCAACAGCAAAGACGACAGCAAAATTCGATACCCGTCCATCCGGCGAGCATAACATCGCAAATTTTCGATAAAACACTGCTTTTTTGCGCCCGCCGAAAATCGCCCAAATCGCTAACGCACGAATATGGTTAAAAACTGGCAGCAGAACCAAGAAATAGAGCAAGCTTTCATGCTCTGTTCATCTGACGCAGCCGTGCTCAGATGTCGCACGAATGGAGGGTGACACCAAGCGAGTCAGGGTTCGCGGGGCGCGCGGGGCGCGGCGAACATCTCTTCATCGCCCAATTCCTCGCGATGGCGCGCCTCGAGCTCGCGGTTGTAGCGGCGCAGCGCATAGGCTTCGGTGAGATAACCGAGGATGTGGCGGTCGTGCGGATTGTCGACGACCGCCAACACCTCGGCGGCCGAGGCGATGAACAGGTCAAGCGTGTCGCGCACCGGTTGGTCCGGCGTCAGGAAATCGTCGGCGCTGCGTGCGACGTCGTTGACCGTCAAGCGGCCGCCGCGCGCCATGAGTTCGGCGCCGTGGGCCGCGACGAGATCGACAGAGCCGCCGTAGGCGCCGGTCGCGTCTGCGACAAAAATCCGCCGTCCGTCGGTGATCGGGAATTGGCGGCACAATTCCGCGAGCGACAGAGCGGGCGCCACGACGGCGAAGTCATGCCGCATCAGCTTGGCAACCTGCAGATCGCGCAGCCAACCGATGTCGTGCGGGCTGTGCAGCGCGACGCCGCGCAGATGGAAACGCCAAGTCGCGAACGAATAGCCGAACAGCTGGCGCACGACCAGCGCCGCGACGACGACCGCAACGGTCACCCCC
>DATJUL010000320.1:0-2367 GCA_035502295.1 Allostellaceae bacterium
CAATGCGTTCAGGCATCATCGCAAGGAAGTTGGGCATGTCCCGCGTCTTCACCGACGCAGGCGACCACGTGCCGGTCACCGTCCTCCAGGTCGAGGGCTGTCAGGTGGTCGCGCATCGCACCCAGGAAAAGAACGGCTATACCGCGCTGCAGCTCGGCGTCGGCAAGGCCAAGGTCAAGAACGTCTCGAAGGCCGAGCGCGGCCGCTTCGCCGTCGCCCATGTCGAGCCCAAGATGCGGCTCGCCGAGTTCCGCGTCGCTGAGGACAAGATGATCCCGGTCGGAGCGGAGATCACCGCCGACCACTTTGCCGTCGGTCAATATGTCGACGTCACCGGCGTGACCATCGGCAAGGGGTTCGCCGGACCGATGAAGCGCTGGAACTTCGGCGGATTGCGCGCGACCCATGGCGTTTCGATCTCGCACCGCTCGCACGGGTCAACCGGCGGCCGCCAGGATCCGGGCAAGACCTGGAAGAACAAGAAGATGGCCGGCCACATGGGCGTCGAGCGGGTGACGACCCAGAACCTTCGCGTCGTGCGCACCGATCCCGAGCGCGGCCTCATTCTGGTCGAAGGCGCAGTGCCGGGCCACGCCGGCGGCTGGATCGCAGTCCGCGACGCGGCGAAGAAGCCGTTGCCGAAGGACGCGCCGCTGCCCGGCAAGTTCCGCGTTCATGGCGAAGCGGCGGCCCCAGCGCCTGCGGCCGAAGCGGCGAAGGGAGAGTGAGGCCATGAAGTTCGACATGACGTCGATCGACGGCTCGGCCGCGGGCTCGCTCGAGCTCAGCGACGCGATTTTCGGCCTCGAGCCGCGCTCCGATCTGATTGCGCGCATGGTGCGCTGGCAACTCGCCAAGCGCCAGGCCGGCACGCACAAGACGCTCGGGCGCGGCGAGATCAACCGCACCGGCAAGAAGATGTACAAGCAGAAGGGCACCGGGGGCGCGCGTCACGGCGCTGCCCGGGCGCCGCAGTTCCGCGGCGGCGGACGCGCGATGGGGCCGGTCGTGCGCAGCCACGCGCACGACCTGCCGAAGAAGGTGCGGGCGCTCGCGCTCAAGCACGCGCTGTCGGCCAAGGTGCGCGCCGGCGGCCTTGTGGTGTGGGAGAGCGCCGAGGTCGAAGAGGCCAAGACGAAGACGCTGCGCGCCTCGTTCGCAAAGGCCGCGCTCAAGAACGCGCTCATCGTTGACGGCCCCGAGCCGCAGACGAAGTTCGCAACCGCCGCCCGCAACCTGCCGGAGATCGACGTGCTGCCCGTCCAGGGCGTCAATGTCTACGACATCATGCGGCGCGAGAAGCTGGTCCTGACCAAGGCCGCGATTGAGGCGCTGGAGGCGCGGTTCAAATGATCAAGGACGTGCGCCATTACGACGCGATCGTCGCCCCCGTGATCACGGAGAAGGCGACGCTCGCCTCGGAGAGCAATCAGTTTGTGTTCAAGGTCGCGCGCAACGCGACCAAGCCGCAGATCAAAGCGGCGATCGAGCAATTGTTCGACGTCAAGGTGACGGCGGTCAACACCCTGCTGCGCAAGGGCAAGCGAAAGACATTTCGAGGCGTGCGCGGGCGCCAGCAGGACATGAAGAAGGCGATCGTCACGCTTGCTGACGGCTATCGCATCGACATGACCACGGGCCTCTGAGGGCGGGATCCATGGCGCTCAAAACCTATAAGCCGACCTCGCCGGGCCTTCGCCAGCTCGCGATCGTGGACCGCAGCGAGCTCCACAAGGGCAAGCCGGTCAAGGCGCTGACGGTCGGCAAGCCCGAGAAGGGCGGACGCAACAATGCTGGCCGGATCACCGTGCGCTTCCGCGGCGGCGGTCATAAGCAGGCCTATCGCATCGTTGACTTCAAGCGCCGCAAGCTCGACGTCGCGGGAAAGGTCGAGCGGCTCGAATACGATCCCAATCGGTCGGCTTTTATCGCGCTCGTTAAATATTCCGACGGCGAGCAGGCCTATATCATCGCGCCGCAGCGGCTCTCGGTTGGCGACGAAGTCGTGGCCGGCGTCCAGGTGGACGTAAAGCCCGGCAACGCGATGCCGCTCGCCAACATTCCCGTGGGCACCATCGTCCACAACATCGAGATGAAGATCGGCAAGGGCGGCGCGATCGCCCGCTCCGCCGGGACCTACGCCCAGATCGTCGGCCGCGACCAGGGCTATGTCTCGTTGCGGCTCAACTCGGGCGAACAGCGGCTCATTCATGGCCAGTGCTTCGCCTCGATCGGCGCCGTGTCGAATCCCGATCATATGAACGCGTCGATCGGCAAGGCGGGCCGCACCCGCTGGCTCGGTTGGCGGCCGCACAATCGCGGCGTCGTCATGAATCCGGTCGACCATCCGCACGGCGGCGGCGAGGG
>DATJUL010000321.1:0-6868 GCA_035502295.1 Allostellaceae bacterium
TGCCCGCCGTAATAAATGACCAGCGCGATCGCCGCGCCGCCCAGCGCCTCCATCATCGGCGCGGCGCGGGCGCGGGTGCGGTTGGCACGATCGACCAGCGCATAGAGGCGCTCGAACAGCCGGTCGGCGCGGCCGATCTCGTAATCCTCCATGCCATAGGCCTTGACGTAGCGCGCACCCTGGAAGGTCTGGCTCAACAGCGTCGTCAGCTGGCCCATCTCGATCTGCGTGTTGGCCGAGACCCGGCGCAGCCGCTGGCCGATCCGCACGATCGGCCGGATCGCCGCGGGAAACGCAAAGAACGCGACGATCGCCAGCTCCCAGTCCTGATAGAACATGACGCCGACCAGGAACACGACGGTCAGCGCGTCGCGCCCGATGCCGGTCAACACATTGCCGGCGGCGCTGCGCAACAGCCACACGTCGCTGACCAGCCGCGAGATCAGCGTGCCGCTCGACTGCGCATTGAAATAGGCGAGGTCGGCGCGGATGAGCCGCGCGAACACGGCGCCCTGCACGTCGGTGATGACGCGCTGCCCGACCCGCGTCATCAGGATGGTCTGGGTGTAGTCGGCAACGCCCTTGACGAGCGCCAGCGCCAGCGCCGCGCCGGCGAGCAGCAGCAGCAGCGACGCATTGCGGCCGATGAAGATGCGGTCGAGCACCGGCTGCATCAGCCAGGCGCGCAACGCGGTGCTGCCGCCGGCCAGCGCCATGCACAGCAACGCCCATGCGATCCGCCGCCGATGGCGCCAGATGAAGTCGCGGACCAGGCGGCGCACGAGCACCGACGTGCGGGCGCCGTCCTGGGGGATGGGTGAGGTGCTGCGCATCGGCCCCGCCGCCAGTGTTAGGGGCGGGCGGCGCAATTGGCAAGGCCGGCCGTGCCGGTCGCGGGCGCGGCGCGCCGGGTTTCGCGACGCGCAACCCACTCCCACATCTTGGGTGAAAATTGCCGCGACGGGAGCGCGCCTTTGCGATGTCCGCGTTTTTCTCGCCCTATCGCCACGGGTTTGTCCGGGTCGGCGCCGGCGTGCCGCCGGTCAGCGTCGCCGAGCCGGCAAAAAACGGCGACGCGGCGCTGGCCCTGCTCCAGGCCGCCGAGCGAGACCGCATCGCGCTCCTGGTGTTTCCCGAACTGTGTCTCTCGGCCTATGCGATCGACGACCTGCTGTTTCAGGATGCCGTCCTCGACGCGGTCGAGGCGCAGATCGCGCGGCTGCTGGCGGCGAGCGCCGAGCTCGCGCCGGCCTTTGTCGTCGGTGCACCGCTGCGCCGCGCCGGGCGGCTCTATAATTGCGGCGTCGTCATGCACCGCGGCCGGCTGCTGGGCGTCGTGCCGAAACTCTTCCTGCCGAACTACCGCGAATTCTACGAGCGGCGGCATTTCACGTCGGGCGAGGCGATGCGCGGCGCGGACATCGTCGTTGCCGGCCGGACGGCGCCGTTCGGCATCGATCTGCTGTTCGCAGCGACGGGCGACGCCGGCTTTACGTTTCATGTCGAAATCTGCGAGGACCTCTGGGTCCCGGCGCCGCCGAGCGCGGCGGGCGCGGCGGCCGGCGCCGAAATCCTGCTCAATCTTTCCGCGAGCAACATTGTCATCGGCAAGGCACAGATGCGCCGCCTGTTGTGCGCCTCGCAATCGGCGCGCTGCCTTGCCGCCTATGCCTATTCGGCGGCCGGCGCCGGCGAATCGACGACCGATCTGGCGTGGGACGGGCAGGCCGGCATTTTCGAACTGGGCGCGCCACTGGCCGAGACCGAGCGGTTCAGCGCGCAGGCGGAGATCGCCGTCGCCGATGTCGATGTCGGCCGCATCCGCCAGGAGCGCATGCGCACGAACACGTTCGGCGACAGCGCCCGGCAATTGGTCGACGCCGCGCCGCCGTTCCGCCGCATCGAATTCGCGTTCGCCGCGCCCGCCGGGCGGCTCGATCTGCGCCGCACTGTCGAGCGCTTTCCGTTCGTGCCGGCCGACCCGGCGATGCTGCGCGACAACTGCTACGAGGCCTGCAACATCCAGGTCCAGGGCCTCGCGCAGCGGCTGAAAGCCACGGGCCTCGAAAAGCTCGTCATCGGCGTCTCAGGCGGCCTCGATTCGACGCAGGCGCTGATCGTATCGTCGCAAGTCATGGATCGGCTCGGGTTGCCGCGCGCCAATGTGCTGGCCTATACGCTGCCCGGCTTCGCGACCAGCGCGACGACCAAGGACAATGCGTGGCGGCTGATGCGCGCGCTCGGCGTCAGCGGCGGCGAGATCGACATCCGCCCGGCGGCCAATCGGATGCTCGGCGATATCGGCCACGCCGCGGCGCGAGGCGAAGCGCTCTATGACGTGACGTTCGAGAACGTGCAGGCCGGGCTGCGCACCGACTATCTGTTCCGCCTCGCCAATCACAACGGCGGGCTGGTCGTCGGCACCGGCGATCTGTCGGAGTTGGCGCTCGGCTGGTGCACCTACGGCGTCGGCGACCAGATGTCGCATTACAACCCCAACGCCTCGGTCGCTAAGACGCTGATCCAGCATCTCATACGCTTTGTCGCGGCAAGCGGCGAGGTAAGTGCGGAGACGGCAGGCGTGCTGCTCGACATCCTCGCGACCGAGATTTCTCCGGAACTTGTGCCGGCCGGCGCCGACGGCGCGATGCAATCGACCGAGAGCATCGTCGGGCCGTACGCGCTGCAGGATTTCAACCTGTTCTACACGACGCGCTACGGCTTCCGCCCGTCGAAGATCGCCTATCTCGCGCGGCACGCCTGGCGCGACCCGGCACAAGGCTCGTGGCCGGCCAACATCCCGGACAGCGCCCGTTGCGCCTACGGCCTCGGCGAGATCAAGGGG
Source organism: Allostellaceae bacterium (assembly GCA_035502295.1). Taxonomy (GTDB): domain Bacteria; phylum Pseudomonadota; class Alphaproteobacteria; order ATCC43930; family CGMCC-115725; genus DATARH01. The sequence goes on from DATJUL010000321.1 coordinate 2,846, forward strand.
TGGCTCAGGGTCTTTCTGCGGCGTTTTTTTGAATCGAGCCAGTTCAAGCGCTCGGCACTGCCCAACGGCCCGAAAATCTCGTCGGGCGGCTCGCTGTCGCCGCGCGGCGATTGGCGGGCGCCGTCGGATTCGCATGCCGCGGTATGGCTCGCCGAGCTCGACGCCAACGTGCCCGACCAAGAATGACAACCATCGCGAGACCATACCGTGTCGCATGAGGCGCTGTGGTGGCTGCCGACTGCCGCGGTCGTCGTCATGACGGCGCTGGGGATCGCCGCCGTCGAGGCGGCGCCGCTCTATCGCGGGAGGGGACGATGGATGGCCGTGCTGATCGCCGTCGGCGTGCTGGCGGTCGGCGCCAGCGTGTGGCAGCAGCAGAGCGGCCGGCGCGCCCTCGGCGACGAAACCGCACAGCTGCGCCAACTGGGGCAACGGCTCGAAGCGCTCGGCCATCTGCTGCCGGCAGGGTCCGGCAAGACGGCAGACGAGACCTTCGACACCGCCGCCGCGGCATTGCGCTCGCTGTACGCCCAGGTCGCCGAGCTCCAAGGCCAGGTCGAGGCGCTGAAGCACGCGGCACTCGGCCGCACGATCCCGCCGGACAAGGCGGTCGCGATGGCAGCCTATCTGCGCCCGTTCGGCAGCCACCGGGTCGTCGTGTCGTGCGCGCCCGACGATGTCGAGGCCTACGATTATGCCAACCGCATCGTCGATGTGCTGAACGAGGCCGGGTGGCAGGCGAGCGGGCCGGAAAAGACCAAGATTTTCGGCACCGCGGCGGCGATGGGGATCAAGCTTTTCGTGCGCGGCGGCGGCACCGCGCCCGACGCGGCGAAAATCCTGATCGGCGCCTTCACCCGCTTCAATATTCCGTTCGAGAGCGGCGTCACGCCGAGCCAGGCGATCCCCGACCCGGCGACGACCGAACTCTTCGTCAGCCACAAGCCGTGAGAAGGGCGCGCTATCCGGCCAGGGCTTCGTCGAGGTCGCGGATCAGGTCGTCGGCGCTTTCGAGGCCGATGGAGAGGCGCACGACATCGGGGCCGGCGCCGGCCGCCTCGCGCTGCTCGTCCGACAGCTGGCGGTGCGTCGTCGAGGCCGGGTGCAGGATCAGGCTCCGGGTGTCGCCGATATTGGCGAGATGCGAGAACAGCTGGACGCTCTCTACCAGCTTCGTGCCGGCTTCGTAGCCGCCTTTGACGCCGAACGTGAACACCGCGCCCGGCCCCTTCGGCAGGTATTTCCGCGCCAGTTCGTAATAGGGGCTGGATTTGAGGCCGGCATAGGAGACCCAGGCGACGCGCGGGTGCCCGGCCAAAAATTCGGCGACCTTGTGCGCATTTTCCACGTGGCGGTCCATCCGCACGTGGAGGCTTTCGATGCCGGTCAGCGTCAGAAACGCGTTCATCGGCGACAAGGTCGGCCCGAAATCCCGCAAGGCCACTGCCCGCGCCTTGGTCGTGAACGCGAAATCGCCGAAATTCTCAAAGAATTTGAGGCCGTGATAGGCCGGCTCCGGATCGGTCAGCGATGGAAACTTGTTGCCCTGCGACCAGTCGAAACGGCCGGATTCGACGAGCATGCCGCCAAGCGCCGCCCCGTGGCCGCCGAGAAACTTGGTCGTCGAATGGCAGATGAGGTCGGCGCCCCAGTCGAACGGTCGGCAGAGGTAAGGCGTCGCCAGCGTGTTGTCGACGATGAGCGGGATGCCGGCCGCGTGCGCGACGGCGGCGACCTTTTCGATGTCGACAACGATGCCGCCGGGATTGGCGAGATTTTCGACAAAGATCGCCTTGCACTTCGGGGTCAGCGCGCGGCGGAAATTTTCCGGATCGGTCGGATCGATGAAATGGCAGGTCCAGCCGAGCTTCTTGAACGACTGGCCGAACTGGATCAACGAGCCGCCGTAAAGGTTGCGCGACGCGAGGAACTCGTCGCCCGGCCCCATCAGCGTGAAAAACACGAGAAACTGTGCGGCGTGGCCCGAGGCGGCGGCGAGCGCGGCGCGGCCGCCTTCGAGGCTGGCGACGCGCTCTTCGAGGACCGCAACGGTCGGGTTGGTCAGCCGCGAATAGATGTAGCCGAAATTGTGCAGGTTGAAGAGCGACGCGGCGTGATCGACATCGTCGAACACATACGAGGTGGTCTGGTAGATCGGCGTCGAGCGTGCGCCCGTCACCGGGTCGGGCGCGGCGCCGGCATGCACCGCGCGGGTCTCGAAGCCGAAGCTGCGGTTGCCGCCGGCGGGCGGCGCGGCCGGCCGCTCGCGCATCGGGCGCGGCCGCGGCGCTCGCGGCGCGCGGTTCTGGATGATGCCGCTGTTGACGCCGCTCCACGACAATTCGCCGCCCAATCGGCCGAATTCGATCTTCGGGCAGCGGTTCATGACGACGTCGATCCCGGCCGCGGCGGCGCGCGCGGCGGCCGCGTCGTGGCGCACGCCGAGCTGCATCCACACGACCGGCGCGCCGACCGCGATTGCCTCCTCGACGATCCGCGGCGCCTCGCTCGACGGGCGGAAGATGTCCACCATGTCGATTTTGTCCGGGATTTCCTTCAGCGAGGCATAGACCCGCTCGCCGAGCAGCTCCTGGCCGGCGATGCCGGGGTTGACCGGAATCACCCGGTAGCCCTTGCCCTGCAGGTATTTCATGACGAAATAGCTCGGCCGGTTCCAGTTGGACGAGGCGCCGACCATGGCGATTGTCTGGACGCGTTCGAGAATCGCGCGAAGCTGCGCGTCTGAATAGGAAATAGATACAAGTTGGCTCATTGGGCGACCATCGGGCAGGATGCAAAGCACGAGCTTAATCCGATCTTAACGCGCCTGCGGTTCCTCTGGTTATCGTTTCGTCTCGCCGTTGACGAGAGGGATGTCGCGGCCGGCCGGCGATAACCTTGTTTATGCTGGCTGGGTTGCGGCTCTTTCGGTAACGTGCGTGCCGCCGCTCTAACCCAAGGCCCGATTGGTCGATGATGTGGACACAGATTTGTGCGGGAAGCGCTCAGCTGCGGAGCGATCGTTCCGCCGCCACCGCGATTGAATATGCCCTGCTGGCGTCGATCATCGCATTGGCGCTGATCTCGCTGCAGTACACGATCGGCGCTTCGATCATTAACTTCTTTACCGAGGTCGCCAACGGTCTGTGAGGCCGTGCCTGGGCGCCGGCGGGCGCCGCTTGAGCGTCCGCCGGAAAAGCTCCATTCTCGACGCCGCCGGCGTCGCGCCGGCACGAACCTCTCTGATGGAGCGCCGCGATGACGAGCGCATGGCAGCCCGTGCCGACCTACCCCGATCCCGCCATCATCACCCTTGATCCGCGCTTTGCGGCGATCCGGCCGCCGATGAACGCCGGCGTCGAGCGGCTTTATACCGGCTGCCGATGGAGCGAAGGCCCGGTGTGGTTCGGCGATCTGCGGGTCGTGCTGTGGAGCGACATCCCGAACGACCGCATCATGAAATGGGACGAGGAAACCGGCGAAGCGTCGGTCTTCCGCAAGCCGTCCGGCAACGCCAATGGCAACACTCGCGACCGCCAAGGGCGGCTCGTCACCTGCGAGCATGCCATGCGCCGGGTGACCCGCACCGAGCATGACGGCACGATCACGGTCATCTGCAACCGCTGGGACCACAAACCGCTCAATTCGCCCAACGACGTCGTCGTCAAATCGGACGGGTCGATCTGGTTCAGCGATCCGGCCTTCGGCATCCTCGGCAATTACGAAGGCAACAAATCGGCGTCGGAACTGCCGACCAATGTCTACCGCGTCGACGGCCGCACTGGGCAGGCGACGATTGCCGCCGAGGGCATCAACTTCCCGAACGGGCTGTGCTTTTCGCCCGACGAGTCGCGCCTCTATATCGTCGAGTCGCGGTCGCAGCCGCGCGCCATCCGGGTCTACGACGTGGTCGATGACGGCACCAGGCTCGCCAACCCGCGCAATTTCGCCGATCTCGGCGGCGGCTCGCCGGACGGCTTCCGCTGCGATGTCGAGGGCAATCTGTGGTGCGGCTGGGGCGGC
>DATJUL010000322.1:0-2044 GCA_035502295.1 Allostellaceae bacterium
AAGGGGCACGACGCGTTCCTGCTGCACGAGCCCGAACTGTTTGCGACCCTGCGCGGGTTTCTCGCCGGCTGCGCCGAGCAGCGCGGGCTGCCGCGCTTCTGGACATGAGCAGCGGCGCCGCGTTGCGCCTGGCCGCCGCCGCAGCGCCTGAAGCGGCGCCCGCGCCGGGCGAGCTGCGGCGCGACTTGCGGTTGATTGCCGAGATGATCGAACCGGGTTCGCGCGTCCTCGACATCGGCTGCGGCGACGGCGCGCTGCTCGGCTATCTGGCGCGCGACAAGGCGGTCGACGCGCGTGGCATCGAACTGTCGCAGTCCGGCGTCAACGCCTGCGTGCGGCACGGCCTGTCGGTCATCCAGGGCGATGCCGACCGCGATCTCGACGCCTTCCCCGACGGCGCCTTCGATGTCGTCGTGCTGAGCCAGACGCTGCAGGCGACGCGCCAGCCGCGGCATGTGCTGGAGGCGCTCTTACGCATCGGCCGGCGGGCGATCGTCTCGTTCCCCAATTTCGCTTTCTGGCGCATCCGCGTGGCGCTGTTCTGTCGCGGCCGCATGCCGATGTCGGCGCTGCTCAACAACCCGTGGTACGACACGCCCAACATCCACCTGTGCACGATCCGCGATTTCGTCGCGCTGTGCGACGAATTGGGGGCGCAGATCGAGCGCAGCCTGAGCCTCGACCGGCACGGCCGGCCGATCGCGCTCGATCCCCGCGGCGGCCTCGCCAACCTCTTGGCCGAGCAGGGCGTGTTTCTGCTGTCGGCGGGCGACCGCGGCGGCAAGCGGAGCACGGAGCCATGATCGTCGCTCAGATATCGGACACGCACATCCTGGCGCCCGCTTCGCGCTACCGCGCAGTCGTCGATCGGTCGCCGGCGGGCGAGCGGGTTTATGCCGAATTCGACACGGCGGGTTGCCTCGCGCGCGCCGTCGCCGAACTCAACCGGCTCGACCCGCTGCCCGATATCGCGGTCGTCACCGGCGATCTGGTCGATCACGGTGAGTCGGCCGAATACGAGCACCTGCGCGCGCTGCTCCAGCCGCTGCACATGCCGGTCTTTGTTATCCCCGGCAACCACGACGCGCGCGAGCCGCTGCGGCAAGCGTTTCGCGACGCCGGCTATTTCCCGGCCGGCGGCTACCTGCAATACACGATCGAAGATTACAAGCTGCGGCTCGTCGCGCTCGATACGCTTATCCCGGGCGAGCATCGCGGCGCGCTGTGCGCCGAGCGGCTCGCGTGGCTCGATCGTGCCCTCGCCGCACAACCCGACCGCCCGACCCTGGTGCTGATGCACCATCCGCCGTTTCCGACCGCGATCACGTTCATGGACCGCTACGGCCTGGAAAACGCCGCGGGACTGACCGAGATTCTGCGGCGCCACGGCCAGGTCGAGCGGGTGCTGTGCGGCCATCTGCACCGCGCGATCGACCGCCGCTTCGGCGGCACCGTCGCCGGCACCGCGCCGAGCACGGCGCACCAGATCCGCCTCAACGTCGTGCCGGAGGCGCCGCTGCGCTTCGCCGCCGAGCCGCCCGGCTATCAGCTGCACATCTGGCAGGACGACAGCGGGCTGGTCACCCACACCGCGGTGTTCGGCGACTGGCCCGCCGCATAGCCACAGCGTGGTGCGTGCATTGATAGCCCGCTCAATGCTAAGAATCGCGCATGGCGCAAATCGTCATCCGCAATATCGACGAAGCCGTCGTCACCGCGCTGCGGCGGCGCGCCGCCGCCTGCGGCACGTCGATGGAAGAACAGGCCCGGCGCGCTCTGGCGGGCGCCGTCGGGTTGGAGCGCGAGGCGGCGGTGCGCCGGCTGGAGGAATTCCGGCGCCGCCTCGGGCCGCTCGCGGGTCCCTCCGTCCTCGTCGATCTGCGGCGCGACCGTGATCGCGACCACCGATGACGCTCGTCGTCGATGCGATCTCGACCAGACCGTCTACGGCAGCCTCTACCTTGCGACGGCGCTGGCCGAACACACGATCCTCATCACCGCCGATCGCGCTTTTGTTCGGGCGGCGCAGCTTCACGCCGTCTAC
>DATJUL010000323.1:0-12276 GCA_035502295.1 Allostellaceae bacterium
GTCAACGGGCGCTGGCGCGTCGCGACCGAGCGCATGCTGCTGGCGATGCCGGAGACCGGCATCGGCCTCTTTCCCGATGTCGGCGCGACCCGCTTTCTGAATTTGTGCCCCGGGCAGATCGGAAGCTGGCTCGGGCTGACCGGCGCGCGCATCGGCGCGGCCGACGCGCTCTATTGCGGCTTTGCGACGCATGTCGTGCCGCGCGAACGGGTGCCGGCGCTGGTCGCCGCGCTGGCCGTATCCACAGAGATCGAGGACACGCTCGCCGCCTTCGCCGGCGATCCCGGCGAGCCGCCGCTCATCGCGCGCCGCGCCGCGATCGACCGCTGCTTTGCCGGCGGGTCGGTCGAGGCCATCCTGGAGGCGCTGGCCGCCGAGGCCGCGGGCGGCGGCGCAGACGCCGAATGGGCCGCCGATACGCGCGCCGGCCTGCTCCTGAAATCGCCGACCAGCCTGAAGATCACATTGCAGCAGCTGACGATCGGCCGCGGTTGTGACATCGAGGCGGCGCTGGAATTGGAATACCGGCTGACCCAGCATGTCATGCAGAACCACGATTTCTATGAAGGCGTGCGCGCGGCGTTGATCGATCGCGACCAGCACCCGCGCTGGCGGCCGGCGACGCTCGCCCAAGTCACCGACGCGATGGTCGCCGCCTATTTCGCGCCGCTCGGCGACCGCGAATTGCGGCTCGATCGGCGCGCCGCACGTTGTTAGCATTATGACGGTACGGTTGAAAACGGCGCACTCGACCGCGGAGCACCAATAATGACGACCATGGTTGCGGAGGTCTACGACGCATTGAAAGAGGCGGGTGCATCCGACGAAAAGGCGCGCCAAGCCGCCGAGACGATCGCAAATTATGACAACGAATTCTCCGATTTAAAGGGCGAATTGAAGGTACATCGATGGATTCTGGGCGTGCTGACCACGATCGGGATCGGTAATCTATTCTTGGCGGTGCAAATCCTTAGTCGGGTCTCTCATTGAGATCAGGGAGCGGCGGCATGGCGACGATCGGCTTTATCGGGCTCGGCAATATGGGCGCGCCGATGGCGGCCAATCTCGTCAAGGCGCAGCACCATATCGCCGGCTACGACCTCGTCGCCGCAGCGCGCGACGCGTTGGCGGCAAACGGCGGACACGTTGCGTCGGGCATTCGCGAAGCGGCGGAAGCGGGCGACATCGTCATCACGATGCTGCCGGCAGGGCCGCAGGTGCGCGAGGTGTATCTCGGCCCCGACGGCATCCTGGCGCATGCGCGGCCCGGCGCATTGCTGATCGACTGCTCGACGATCGATGTCGAGACCGCCCGCGCGGTCGCCGCCGCTTCCGCCGCGAAAGGGTTTGCGATGCTCGATGCGCCGGTGTCCGGCGGGACGATCGGCGCCGCGGCCGGGACGCTGACCTTTATGGTCGGCGGTGCGGATGAAACATTCGCCCGCGCCCGCCCGATCCTCGAAACGATGGGTAAGACGATCGTTCATGCCGGCCCCGCGGGCGCCGGCCAGACCGCTAAAATCTGCAACAACATGATCCTCGCCGCTTCGATGATCGCGGTGTGCGAGGGTTTTGCGCTGGCCGAAAAGCTCGGCCTCTCGGCGCAGACACTGTTCGACATCTGCAGCACCGCGACGAGCCAGTGCTGGGCGATGACCGGCTATTGCCCGGTGCCGGGGCCGGTGCCGGCGGCGCCGTCCAACCGCGGCTACGCCCCCGGCTTCACCGCCGCCAACATGCTGAAGGACCTGCGCCTGTCGCAGCAGGCCGCCGGCGCGACCGGCGCCGCGACGCCGCTCGGCGCGGCCGCCGCCAACCTCTACCAGCTTTATGTCGACGCCGGCGGCGGCGCGTTGGATTTCTCCGGCATCATGCAGTTTCTCAACCGCACGCAATCCGGGCAATGACAACGAAAATTTAACGCAATACGCGTTTAGATCGTCGTGCACCCGGGGGCATGCGAGGCTGATCTGTCATGAGCAACAACTATCTCGAGGCGATTTCGCTGATCGAGCGGCTGCACCGCCATTTTCTCGAAGTCGTCAAGCTGGAGCTGGATGGGCTCGGCATTCACGACATCAACAACGTCCAGGGGCTGATGCTGTTCAACATCGGCGACGCCGAGATGACGGTCGGCGAGCTGACGCTGCGCGGCTGCTATCTCGGCTCCAACGTTTCCTACAACGTCAAGAAGATGGTCGAGAACGGCTATCTCGAACAGGAACGCTCGGTGCATGACCGCCGGTCGATCCATGTTCGCCTGACCGACAAGGGACGCGGGCTGTGCGAACGGCTGAGCGGCATGCATCGCCGCCATATCGACATGCTGTCGCAGACCCCGATCAAGGAAGCCGACATGGAGGTCGTCATTACGACGCTGCGCCGGCTCGAACGGTTCTGGGTGCGCGCCAGCGACCTGGCGCAACGTCCCGGGCAGCGCGCCGCCTGACGGCGCCGCCGTCATTTTTCAGGTGACGCGGCGAGCCTAGCCTGCGACTCTGTCGGCAGCCGTTCGCGGAGCACGCCATGCCCTCGAAATCGCCGACGCTCGCCGAGCTTGCTGCCGGGATCAGCGCTGCCGGCAAACTGAACCGCAAGGACATCGAGGCGCTCGCCGCCCAGGGCGTGCGCACGATCGTCAACAATCGCCCCGACGGCGAGGATTGGGGTCAGTTGTCCGCGGCCGATGCGCGCGCCGTCGCCGCGGCGCACAGCGTCGCGTACCATCACATTCCGTTTACGATGGCGAGCCTGTCGAAAGCCGAGGTCGATGCGTTCGCCGCCGTCTTGGCGAGCGCCGAGCAGCCGATCGTGGCGCATTGCCGCAGCGGCACCCGCTCGGCGCTGCTGTGGGCGCTCGTCCGCCTGCGCGACGGCGACGATCCGGCGGGGTTGATCGGGCAGGCGGCGCGTTCCGGCATCGATATCGCCGCGCTGCCGGCCATCGCCGCGCGCCTCGGACTATAGCGGCGCGGGCCTAATTGACCGCCGCAGCCGTTCCGGCGCAATGGCGGCGAGGTAGACCGCCGCGCTCAGCGCGGTGATCCAGAAGCTCGTCGGCCAATCGGTATAATAGGCCGCGGCGATGCCGGCCCAAGCCTCGGCCAGCGCCAGCACCGCCGCCAGCACGATGCCCGCCGCAAACCCGCCGCACAGGCGCTGCGCCGCCGCCGCCGGCCCGACCATCAGCGCAAACACCAGAAGCACGCCGACGATCTGCGCACATTCGGCCGTCGCCAACGCGACAACCGCAAGGAACAGCACCGAATAGAGCGGCAGCGACACGCCCTTCGCTTCAGCCAGTTCCGGTTGCAGGCTGGCGAACAAAAGCGGGCGCGAGATGACCCCGAGCAGCGCGAGGCTCACCGCGCCGAGCCCGGCAAGCACCCAGACCGTCCGGCGATCGACCGCCAGCACGTTGCCGAACAAGAGCGTCGTCGCCTGGCTCGCATAGGAGGTGTAGAAATGCAGGAACAACAGACCGAGACCGAGCGACAGCGCCAACACGATGCCGATCGCGACGTCGCGCTGCGCCAGCCCGCGCTCGCCGATCGCGCCCATGCCGATCCCAGCCGCCACGGTCATCGCGACCAGGCCCCATAACGGGGCGATCCCGACCAGCACGGCGCCGGTAGCGCCGGTGAAGCCGACATGCGCCAGCGCATGCCCGGCGAAGGTCTGGCCGCGCAGCACCAGGAAATAGCCGACCGCGCCGGCGACGACCCCGACGATGCCGGCGGCGGCAAAGGCGTTGCGCATGAACTCGTACTGCAGCATGCCGGCGCCCCTCAGCGCAGGCCGCGATGGTCCGCCAGCGCCGGATCGTGGCGATGGGCGTCGCGCTCGACGCTGCGGCCGCCCGACATCACGAAAATGCCGCCGCCGACGCGCACGACGTCGATCTCGGCGCCATAAAGCCGCGACAGCACCGGGCCGGTGATGACCTCATCGACGGTGCCGAGCGCCGCCTGGCGATTGCCGAGATAGAGCACGCAATCGATCGCGCCGAGGAGCGGGTTCACGTCGTGCGCGCTGAACAAAACCGTCACGCCGAGCTCGCGCTGCAGGTTCTTCACGAGGTCGATGACATCGCGCTCGTAATGCGGGTCAAGGCTGATCAGGGGCTCGTCGAGCAAGAGCAGGCGCGGGCGCCCGATCAGCGCCTGCGCCAACAGGAGGCGCTGGCGCTCGCCGCCGGACAATTCGGCAATCGGCCGGCGGGCGAGATCGCCGACGGCGACGAGGTCGAGCACGCGATCGATCTCGGCGCGTCCGGCCCGGCCGTGCAGCGGCAGCCCAAGGCGGTGGCCATCGATGGCGCTGGCGACAAAATCGCGGCCTGAGAGGCGCAGCGGCGGCAGCCCGCCGCGCACCTGCGGCATGTAGCCGATCGCCCGGTTGCCGCGGGTCGCGGCGCGGCCCAGCACCCGGATCGTGCCGCGCAGCGGCGGCACCAGGCCCAACACGGCGCGCATCAGTGTCGATTTGCCGGCGCCGTTCGGGCCGAGGACGCCGACGAAATTGCCGGGCAGGATCGCGAAATCGATGTCGGCCAGGACGAGCCGGCCGCCGAGCGCCAGGCTCACATCGCGGAATTCAATGGCGCTCATCGGCCCGCTGGCGGCGGCAACGCGCGGGCGACCGCGTCGAGTTCGCGCGTCATCCACGCCTGATAATCGAGGCCGGGCGGTTCGGTCTCGGTGGCGCCGATGACCGGCACATGCGCGGCGTTGGCGATGTCGACCATGTGCCGCGCGACCGGGTCGGAGGCCTGGCTGTTATAGACGAGCAGCCGCACGCGGTGCCGGCGCAAATCGTCCTCGAAGGCGGCAATTTCGCCGGCGCTCGGCTCGGTGTTGTTCATGACCGCGACCTGAAACCGCTGGTTAAGGCTCGGCATGCCGAGCGCTGTCAGCATGTAGCCGAACACCGGCTCCGTCGCGGTCGCCGGCGTGCCGGCCAGCCGCCGGCGCAATGCCGCGATCCTGGCGTCGATCGGCCGCAGCGACTGCTCGAACTTGGCGAGGCGCTGCTCATAAGCCGATCGGTGCGACGGATCGAGCCGTGCGAGAGCGGCCGCAAGCCTCTTTGCGAGCGCCGGCATCGTCGCAGGATCATACCAGATATGCGGGTTGTCGCCGGGCTTGCGGCCAATGAGCGCGGCAACATCGATCGCGGTACGCCCGCGGCCGGCGACGGCGCGCAGCAACTTTACCATCCACGGGTCGTAGTCGATGCCGCTGTAGATGACGATGCGGGCGCCGGCGAGCGCACGGCCGACCGACGGGCTCACCTCGAACAGATGCGGGTCCTCGTCGGGGTTGCTGAGAATGCTGGTCACCGCGACGTTCGGCCCGCCGATCTGCTGGGCGACATCGCCATAGAAATTCTCCGCCGCGACGACCGCGATCGGCGCCGCCGCGCGAGCCGCCGCCGACGCCGCGAGCATCGCCGCCACGCATACGCCCAGCATCGCCACCACTCTCATTTTCGCACTCCCCAACCCGCGGTTTCAGAAAGGCTTGCGATCGCAGATGATATAACATAACGTCTCAGCCTCTGTAGCGAACGATATAACGTTTCCCCATGCCGCATGCAAACCGCACCGCGCTCGTCGCCGGGTTCCTCGCCCTATCGTGTGTTGCGCCGGCGCTCCCGGCCGCCGCCCAAAGCGCTGGCGCCGAGTCGCCCGCGGCATCGCCGCCGGTGAGCGGGCCGACGGTGTCGCTGGAGACCGTCGAGGTCGTCGCGAAGGCGCTGAACGAAGCGCGCGTGAACATCGAGCCGACGATCGGCGCCTCGACCTATACCCTCTCGCAGAGCGCCATCCAGGATCTGCCGGGCGGGTCGAACACCCCAATCGACGACGCGATTTTGCAGATGCCGGGCGTCGATCAGGACAATGCCGCCAATGGCGGCATCCACATCCGCAACGAGCACCTCAACGTGCAGTTCCGCATCGACGGCGTGATCATTCCGGACGGAGTCAGCCTGTTCGGCGAGGATTTGAGCACCCGGTTCGTGCAGTCGATGGAATTGATCACCGGCGCGTTGCCGGCCGAATTCGGCCTGAGGACCGCCGGCATTATCGACATCCAGAGCAAGAGCGGCCTGCAGCCCGGCGGCGCCATCTCGATGTATGGCGGGAGCTACGGCACCATCAGCCCGAGCCTCGAATACGCCAACTCGATCGACGGCTACGATCTTTATTTCTCTGGCGACTACCTAAAGACGGACCACGGCGTCAATGGCGTCACGCCGAAATACAACCAGATCCATGACTATACCCAGCAGACGCACGATTTCTTCTACCTGGACAAGATCATTGACGCCAACGACAAGGTCAGCGTCATGGGCGGCGAGTTCAATTCCGGGTTCCAAATCCCCAACAACCCGGGACAGCCAACCCTCCCCGGCATCACCGCGATCAACGGCACCCCGGTTTCGGCGTTCAACTCGGCTGGGCTGACCGAGCATCAGGACGAAGGGAGCCAGTTTGGCGCGATCTCCTATCTGCATACCAGCAGCAAGCTCGATTTCCAGGTGTCGGCGATCACCAAATACAGCTCGATCGATTATCATCCCGATCTGTTGGGCGATTTGGCGTTCAACGGTGTCGGGCAAGTGGCCGACCGCACCAGCTGGGCCAACAATCTGCAGGCCGAGGCCACCTACCGGCTGACACCCGACCACACGCTGCGCGCCGGCATCCTCATCGGCGAAGAGCACGTGACGGCCAACACCAGTTCGGACGTATTGCCGCTGATCGGCACCGACGAGTCCGGCAATCCGATCTACGGCACGACCACCGAGACAATCAACGAGGCTAACGCCAAAACCAGCCTCAGCTACAGCGCCTATCTGCAGGACGAGTGGAGGGTGCTGCCCAACGTCACGGTCAATTACGGCGGCCGGTTCGACCTCGTCAACGGCTATACGATGGGCAACCAGTTGAGCCCGCGCGTTAACACGGTATGGCAGGCGACGACGACGACGACCGTGCACGCCGGCTACGCCAGTTATTTCACGCCGCCGCCGCAGGAGCTCGTTCGCGCCCAAGACGTCGCGATCTTTGAGAACACCAGCGGCGCAGCGCCGAGCGCGCTCAATAGCCCGGTGAAGAACGAGAGCGCCCAGTATCTCGACGCTGGATTAACCCAGGTGATCCTGCCCGGCCTCAAGGTGGGGGTCGATGTGTATTACAAATTTTCGACCAACCTCATCGACGAAAGCCAGTTCGGCGCGCCGAACATCTTGACGCCGTTCAACTACCATCACGGCATCAACCGCGGCATCGAACTAACCCCCAGCTACACCAGGGGCAACTTCGCGTTTTACGGCAATCTGGCTATCGCCGAGCAGGTGGCAAAGGGGATCGATTCGGCGCAATACAATTTCACCCCCGAGGAGCTGCTCTCGGCCGACAGCGGCTACGTGCACACCGACCACAGCCAGCTCTACACCGCCTCGGCCGGCGTCGCGTACACGTGGCTCGGCACCAGGTTTGCCGTCGATGTCGTCGCCGGCTCCGGCCTGCGCAGCCAGCCGGACAACGATCTCGTCTACAACGGCGAGACCGTCCCATCCTACGAGCAGGTGAACCTGACCATCACCCACCGCTTCGTCCATGTGCCGGGCGGGCCGATCGATTTGCGGCTCGCCGTCGTCAACCTGCTCGACGAAGTATACCTGTTGCGCAGCCAGACCGGGGTCGGCGTCTTCGCCAACCAATACGGCCCGCGACGCTCGATCTTTCTCGGCGTCACGAAGGAATTCTAGCCTCCGCGCCGCGCGATCCTCGCCGGCCTGCGGCAGCGAGCGGCCGGGCCGCCCCCTACACGTTGCGCGTGTGGATCGCGGCAGCGCAAAAAATGCTATACTGCCCGCCCCCCATCGAACGGGAAGCGCGGGATGCCGGAGGAGCACAGAACCGAGGTCCTGATCATCGGCGCCGGTCCGGCCGGCTATAGCGCGGCGATCTATGCCGCGCGCGCCAATCTGAAGCCGCTCCTCGTTACCGGCATTCAGCCGGGCGGCCAGCTGACCATCACGACCGACGTCGAAAACTATCCCGGGTTCGCCGACATCATCCAGGGGCCCTGGCTGATGGAGCAGATGCAACGCCAGGCCGAGCATGTCGGCACGCGCATCGTGCTCGATGAGATCGCCGCACTCGACCTCGGCCGCCGGCCGTTTGCCGCGACCGGCGATTCGGGCGATCGCTATGTCGCCGACACCGTCATCGTTGCAACCGGCGCTCAGGCGCGCTGGCTGGGGGTGCCGGGCGAAGCAGCGCTGCGCGGCTTCGGCGTTTCGGCCTGTGCCACCTGCGACGGATTTTTCTTCCGGGACAAGGAGGTGGTCGTCGTCGGCGGCGGCAATACCGCGGTCGAAGAGGCGATTTATCTGACCGGCCACGCGCGCCGCGTGACGCTGGTGCACCGCCGCGACGAGTTGCGCGCCGAGAAGATTCTGCAGGATCGTCTGTTCCGCAACGCCAAGATCGCCGTCATCTGGGACAGCGTCGTCGTGGAAATCCTCGGCATCGCCGAGCCGCCGGAAGTAACCGGCGTCAGGCTGCGCAATGCGCGCACCGGGGCGATGCACGATGTCGCCTGCGACGGCGTCTTTGTCGCGATCGGGCACACACCGGTGACGGGCCTCGTCAGGGGGCAGCTGCCGCTCGATCCCGACGGCTATATCGTCACCCGCCCGGATTCGACGGCGACCGCGATCCCCGGCGTCTTCGCTGCCGGCGATGTCCGCGACAAGGTCTTCCGCCAGGCGGTGACGGCGGCCGGGCTCGGCTGCATGGCGGCGCTCGAGGCGGCGAAGTTTCTCGGCGCCGAGCATGATCGCGGTGCGGCGCGCGCCGCCGAATAGCGGCTGCGGTCGGCGGCACCGAAGGCGACCCGGAAGGCACGAGAATGGCCATGGATTGGGACAAGTTGCGGGTGTTTCACGCGGTCGCCGAGGCGGGCAGCTTTACGCACGCGGGCGAGGCGCTGAACCTCAGCCAGTCGGCGGTCAGCCGGCAGATCAGCGCGCTGGAAGAGAGCCTCAGCGTACCGCTGTTCCACCGCCACGCCCGCGGTCTCATCCTGACCGAGCAGGGCGAATTGCTGTTTCGCACCGCACGCGAGGTGTTTGCCAAGTTGGCGATGTCGGAAAGCCTGATCTCCGAATCGAAGGACCGGCCGAAGGGACCGCTCAAGATCACGACCAACGTCTCGTTCGGATCGATCTGGCTGGCGCCGCGGATCAACGAATTCCTCGACCTCTACCCGGAAATCCAGGTCAGTCTCCTGGTCGACGACTCGGAACTCGACCTGTCAATGCGCGAGGCCGACGTCGCGATCCGCATGTCGCCGCCGCGCCAGCCCGATCTGATCCAGCGCCATCTCGTGACGGTGCAGGTGCACATTTACGGGGCGCCCGAGTACCTGAAAAAGCACGGCGCGCCGCAGCGCGCCGAGGAGCTCGACGAGCATCGGCTGATCGTCTATGGCGAAGACGGCCGCCCGCCGGTGCCGGGCGTCAACTGGATCCTCGACGCCGGCGCCAAGCCCGGCGGTGATCGGCGGCCGATCCTCAGCGTCAACAACACTTACGGCATGCTGCGGGCGGTCCGAAGCGGCCTCGGCCTCGCCTCGCTGCCGGATTTTGTCGCCGCCGAGCAGGGCGATCTCTCGCGCGTGCTGCCGGAGATCGCCGGGCCGCCCAACGAGGCCTATTTCGTCTATCCGGAGGAACTGCGGTCGTCGAAGCGAATCAGCGTGTTCCGCGATTTTCTGTTGCGCAAAGTGGCCGAGGGACGGCTCAGCTGAAATCCCAATGCGGCGAGTTGCCGCGCCTCTGAGACAGCTGGCCATAGCATTGCGCTTTTTGCAGACGAGCCAGAACCAATTCCCGTTGGTGTAGAGCGCCATCCACCGCGATATTTCGTCCAGCGCGATACTGCATCGCAACGATTTTTATGGGCCGCCGCGGCCCCGTCGAGTTTCCGGGACTTGCGCCCGGAAAGAGGGTCTTCGGACCCTTACGTCTCCTAGACGTGAAGCCTCCCTGTTCAAACTTGGCCGGAACCTTGGTTCCGGCCAATTTCTTATGGGTGCCGGGCGCTCTTCCGGCGCTCTTCCCCGCGGCAGGCGAAAAAGCCATCATGCATGGGCACCATCGGTGGAGAACGGGGTGAAGAGCGCACGCTACGGAATCGCCGCAATTGTGCTCTGCGGCATTGTCGTGCTGATCGCCGGCATGGAGGTCTCCGGGTGGACGACCGAGGCCGCGGTGCTCAGCGCGCGACAGGAGCTGGTCAGCGCCCAGTTGCTGGAGCTGCGCAATCTCCAGGATGGCTTTTTCGATCTGGAAGGCGGTCAGCGCGGCTATCTGTTGACCGGCGACGAATCGTACCTGCACTCCTTCGCCGACGGACGGCGAAGCTTTGCCCTTGCGCTCGGCCGTCTGCACAAGCTGTTCGAGCGCGATCCGCCGGTCCTCGGCGAGATCGACGCGCTTGCCGCGCTCGGCCAGGGGAGGGTCGCCCAGGCGGAAGAGTCGATCGAACTGCGGCGCAAGAGCGGCCTCGCGGCGGTGCTCGCCGATCCGCAGCAGCGCCAAAATGCGCTGACGATGACCCATTTTCGCGACATGATGAAGGCGCTGATCGCGCGCCTCGACAGGGACCGCTCCACCGTCATCGCCGCGGAGGTGGCGCGCTATCGCAAGATTTCGACCCTCGGTCTCGATGTCAACGCGTTGGTCCTGCTGCTGGTCGTCGTCGGCATCGGGTTTATGAGCCTGTCGATCCATCGCCTTGAACAGCTGCAGCGGTATCGCGAGCAGGAGGCGATGCACGATGCGCTGACCGGACTGCCGAACCGCCGCTATCTGAGCGAATGGCTGGGCGTTGCGCTGTCGGGCGCGAAACGCACCGGGCGACCGCTGACACTCCTGTTCTTCGATCTCGACGGGTTCAAAGGGGTAAACGACCGCCTCGGGCACGAAGCCGGCGACCGCGTGCTGCGGTCGATCGGCGAGCGGCTGCGCCAGGCGATGCGCAAATCCGACTTCGTCGCGCGGCTGGGCGGCGACGAATTCGTCGCCGGCCTGCCCGACGCGCCGCCGCCGGCGTTGTCGATCCTGATCGATCGCCTGCAACGGCTCATCGCCGCCGCACCGATTCCGGAACTCGACGACGGCGCCGTCAGCGCCAGCATCGGGGTCGCGTGGTTTCCCGGCGACGGCGAGGATGCGGCCGAGCTGATCGCCGCCGCCGACCGCGCGATGTACGAGGTCAAGGAAAGTCGCCGGGCCGCCCGCATCGCCACCGGCGCACAGACGCCGGTGCGCGCCGCTTAGACGGCTGAGGCGCTATTCGTCGCGCAGGTAAGCGGCGGGTTTCGCGCCCAAGGCCCGCCACGTGCCGGCGAGGCCGAACGCCAGCGTCAGCACAACCGCCGGCGCGGCGGTCAGCAGCAATGGTAGAGCGGAAAACGTCCAGCCGCTGTTGATCGGCCCGGTGATGAGGGCCCAGGCGGCCAGCGTCCCGATCGCAGCGGCGACCGAAGCGGCAGCGACCCCGAGCAGCAGATATTCGATCACGAATACCGTGGCGACCGTGCCGCGCGTCGCGCCGAGCACCTTCAGCAGCACCGCGTCGTAAACCCGCCCGCGATGCCCGGCTGCGACGGCGCCGCCGAGCACCAGAATGCCGGCGGCAACGGTTGCCAGCGCAACGATCCGCAGCGCGTCGCCGATCGTCGCCACGACCCGCGCGACCGCCGCCAGCGCCTCGCGCACCGGGATCGCCGAGACATTGGGGAAACGGTCGGCGACGTGCTGCACGATCCGGTCGGCCGTGCCCGGCGGCGCGTAGAGCGCGGCGAGGCGGGTCTGCGGCGCCGCTTCGAGGGTCCCCGGCGCGAACACGATCGCGAAGTTGATGCCGAGCGCCGCCCAATCGATCTGCCGCAGATTGGCGATCCGCGCGGTGATGTCGCGGCCCAGCAGATTGACGGTCAGCGTGTCGCCAACCGCGAGCCCCATGCCGCGCGCCAACCCGGCGTCAAACGAGACGAGCGGCGCGCCGCGGTAGCTCGCCGGCCACCACGCGCCGGCGACCAGCCGCGACCCCTGCGGCAGGGTCGCCGCATAGGTCAGCCCGCGCTCGCCGCGCACGGCCCAGCGAGCATCCGGCGCGATCCTCGCCTGCTCGACCGGCACACCGTTCAGCTTGACGATGCGGCCGCGCAGCATCGGCACCGCGGCGAAGCT